>JBKPMA010000260.1:0-10646 GCA_046731935.1 Acidobacteriota bacterium | reverse complement strand
GTCCACACGCGTGCCGCACCAACGGACTTCGACGCACGCAGCTGTGATGTCGTGGTCACCGGCGACGGCGAGCACGTGCTGCGGCGATTGTGCTGCGAGTGGCCGCGCCGATCGGGACGATGTGATGTTTCGTGGCAGGCGGAACCTTCGATCAATCCGACCCCTCGCACATCGACTGGGACCACTACGTGCGGCCGATCATCAGGCGCAGCGCGCTCTGGATAGGCGCGAGCCGGGGATGCGCCTACCGGTGCCGCTACTGCATCGAACCCGAACGCGGCGCCCACTACTCCCGCTATCCGGTCGATGCGCAGCTCGACGTGATCGAGCGGCTCGTCGTGACGCACGATCCCCGCGTCATCGCGTTCTCGGATCCCCTCTTCGGCGCGAACAGGCGCTGGCTCGAGCTTGGGCTAGAATGCGCGGCCTAAATGTTGGTAACCCGCACGAGCGACCTCACGGTCGCATGTCAAGGAGTATGCCCATGCGTCGAAGGCGAAGGGCTCTGTTGTTGGCTCTGTGCTCGGTGGCGGTTTTCACATCACCCACTCCGAGTGCCGCTCAGGCTTCATCGGAAACACTGCACCATCCACCGGGCGCATTCCTATCCATCAACGGGGCAAATATCTGGTATGAGAGCGAGGGGCAGGGAGACCCGATCATTCTGATTGCGGGTGGGCCGGGTGTCTCTCACACCTATTTCCACCCATTTCTTTCGGGCTTGGCCGATACGTTTCGCGTCATTTACTTTGATGCGTTCGGAACCGGCAAATCGGATCGCGCATCGTCGGTGGAGCAGTACACCTTCGACAGAGAGGTCGAGGAAGTGGAAGCCCTCCGAAAGGCATTGAACATCGAACGCGTCTCAATTTTCGGGCATTCGTACGGTGGCATGGTGGCGCAAGCCTATGCGGTCAGGCACTCCGATTCAGTCAGTAGGCTCATCCTCTGCGATGCGCCGCACAGTGCTGAAGCCTGGCAGGCTGGGAATGATGTCGTGAACGCTGAAATCAGGAATCAATTTCCTGAAGCGTGGGAACGAGTGCTACACGTTCGCAGCCAAGGATTTCATAGCAGCTCAAAGGAACTTCAGGATGCCTTCGGGCCGATCCCACTGACTCTCTACGTCTACCATCATCCCGAAAATGCGGAGAAGGCCGTCTTCGAGTCCAACCATGAGGTGGCACAACAGATAGCTGGAGATGATGCTGATTTCATCGTTGCCGGCGATCTCGGGCACCTTGACCTCAGAAGGAGTCTTGCCAAACTTCAGATGCCGGTCATGATCCTGACGGGTCGTTTCGATCGCATTTTCCCGCCACGCCTGGCGGCAGAATACAAGCATTTCTTGCCGAACGCGCAGTTCGTCGTCTTCGAGGAGAGTGGTCACGCTCCTTTCATTGAAGAGACCTCGAAGTTTATTGAGGTGGTGAAGACATTCCTGCGGAAGTAACGCGCTCCACTCGCGCTGCCTTTCGTCAGCAAGAGGAGCTACGATCCGCTGAGGAAGGACCCAGGACGGGCGCTCCGCGCGCAGCGCACGCGGCAACTAGAAGAACGCTTGAAGGCGGGCGAGGCGTGGATCCGGTTTCACGAGCTGCGGCATTCCCCGCGAGTCTGTTGTTGGCGGGAGGCGTGCAACTCGCGGAGATCTCGTTGCTCCTCGGCCACTTCGAACTCCGCGTCACCGCCGACTCGATGCCCACCTACAGAAACAGACCTCGGCCAAGGCCGCCGCGCACATCGACGCGATGTTGTTGGATGTCGCGGCGGACGCCCGCAAATGATCGCCGTGCGGTTCCGTAGTGGGGCAGTCTCTGGGGCAAACGGGCGGCAGCGCCTGCGGACGCCGCGAGAATCGATCAATTTGCAAACACGCGAGCCAAGCGACTTCAGTTGGGACCTACAATCGCGTGGCTAGGCGCGAACACTGCGAGCATCGAAGGAACACGCGCCCATACCGCCAGACTCGGTTCTGACGTATCTCGCATTGGGCCGTAAACGACAGGCCTCCTCCAGTCATCCAGGTCACTTCGCAGTGACGGCCAGGGGCGACGTGCCCGGAACCTCGCAACACAGCAGTGTAGAGGTCCTCCGCATGCAGCACCGCCCAACATTCCGTCTACCTCTCCGTTCGGATATGGGATGTGGCTGTACGCATGCGGACGCCCGCCGGGGAGCATGAAGTGTCCGTCCGATCGCCCGATCGGTAATCGTTCGCCCGTTCGCTTCCCGGACTGTTCAGCCGGCCATGTTCGCAGGCCGTTCATGGACCCGCGGGTCTGACGAAATGCACGCAGGCCAGTATCCAAGACCGTCGTCCCGTGCCCGACACTCTCCGCATCGGTCGTGCCCATCGAAGCACCCCGCACCGACCGCGTGCGCTCACGGTGCGAGCGCCGACATCCTCGATGGCGATCGAGATGACCGCGACTACATTGCGCGCTGGTGACGGCGTGTCGATGGCCCACCACGCGCTCGGGCGGAAGGCCGCGTCCGACGCCGCGATCGCCATGTCGGTTGCGAAGTACGAGAACGACGCGTAACCCGACTGCAATCACACTCGGCGTCCGCAACGGTACGGGCACGGAGTCGCACGGAGACGGCGTCCCGCGCGGGCATTTGCGTCATCGTCGGCGCGACACGTTCCCGTGCACGAGCGCGAACCTCCAGGACCGCGACGTCTTGCCCTGCACAGACGCATTTCCGCCGTGGTCGCGAGAATGGAATCCGAGCGAGATCGCGCGGTTGCACATGGGTGCGCGCGGTGCTCCAGCGCGGCACGCGTGATCGCCGTCCGCGCCGAATGGCTGTGCTCTTGCGATGGGCGCGCTTGGGTCGTCACTCACGTGATGGCTCCGCCGACATACCGCATTCAAGAGGGCACATATGAGATCGCGCAGGCTCGCCGCACTGCTATTCATCGCGTCGGCCGTCGCCTCGTTCGGCATATACCTGCATGGAGCAGTGCCGGACGTGCCCACCGGGCAGTGGCTACCAGGCCCCGCGCTGGCGCAGCCGCGTGACGGCGCAGTCAGCGTCGTGCTCGACGATGGCCGGGTCCTCGTGATCGGCGGGCGTACGGCGGACGGTCCTGTGGACACGGTAGAAGTGTTCAATTCCAACGGCTCGATGAGTGCAGGGGCGCCGCTCCTCATGCGCCGCGTCGGACACACGGCCACGAAGCTGCCGGATGGCAACGTGCTTGTCGCTGGGGGCACGACGTTGGTGACGAGCGATGACGGGACCGGTCCCGTCTCGACGGAAGTTGTGACGAACTCCGCGGAGGTCCTCGACGTGAATGCCGGTGTCTGGTTTCCGGCAGCCTCGCTTTCGATTCCGCGCACCGGACACACTGCGACGGCAGTTGCCGACGGCCACGTGGTGGTAGCGGGCGGCAGTGGCGAGAACGGCGCGGCGCTCGACTCATTCGAGGTGTTCGATCCGGCGACCGGTGCATTCTCTTCCCCCGGTCTCCTGTCGGCGGCGCGCACCGAACACGCCGCCGCACCCGCTGGCGCCACAACGGTCATCGTGGTTGGCGGTCGCAACGCAGGCGGCGTGCTCGGCACGGCCGACATCGTGGACGTCGCGAACGCTAACGTGACAGGCGTTGTGCTGAACACGCCACGCGCCGATGCGAGCGCAACGGCGCTGCTCGATGGCACGATTCTGGTCGCAGGAGGGGCGAACGATGCCGGCGATCTGGCAACGGCCGAACTGATCAATCCGGTAACCGGTTTCTCGACGCCAACCGGTTCGATGGTGCAGGCCCGCCGCGGCCATCAGACGGTTCTACTCGCCAACAACAATGCCGTCCTCGTCACCGGCGGCTTGAGTGGCGACACTGTGGTTGCGACGGCGGAACAGTTCATTCCCTGGACGGGTCAGTTTTCATCGACGGGCTCGCCAGCGACCTCGCGATCATCTGCGGCGCTGTCGAACGTGCTGTTGAAGGATGGAGTCGCATGGCTGGCAGCCGGTCGGGCGAGCGGTGCCGGCGCAGTCGCGGGGAGCGAGCTGTACGGGTTCGCGACCCTGAAGACGGACAAGGATGACTATCCGCCGGGATCGACCGTGTATATGACGGGATCAGGGTGGCAGCCCGGCGAGCGCGTCACCATGGTGCTCCACGAAGTCGGTACGGGCCATCCCGACCGCACGTACTATGCCGATGCGAACACGGCAGGTGGAATCGCGAACAGCCAGTTCGCGACTGACGTGTCCCACATCGGGGTGCGGTTCTATCTCACCGCCCGGGGTGCAGCGTCTCAGTCCCAGATCACCTTCACTGACGCGTTCAGCGTTCAGACGGTAACGGTAGGCACACAAAGTCCGAACCCCGTGATTCAGGGGGGGCTGGCCACGTATCCGATCACCGTCGCCTTCAACGGCAACAACCAGGCCGCGTGCGCTGCCACGCTTTCCGTAACCGGGTTGCCGGCGAATGCCGTGGGCTCCTTCTCCTCCGCGACCGTGTCCACGAGTGGAACCACCCCGCAATCCGTCCTGACGATCAACACGACAGGGGTGACGCCGAACCCTTCCCCTGCGGCGCTGTACACATTCACGGTCACCGCGACGATGCAGGCCCAGTCCGGCTGCAATAACAGCAGCGCCGCTGGAAACGGCACGCTGCGCGTCAATCCCTCAAGTGCCACGACCACCACTGCTTCACCCGCATCGGCAACGTTCAGCACGTCGTTACAGACGGTATCTCTCTCGGCAACGGTGACCAGCACGTCGACGGTGAATGCCGGCACTGTGACCTTCACGGTCAGAGACGCAGGGAACAACGTCGTCGGCTCGCCCGTGACCTCGGGAACCGTGGCGAGCGGCAACGCCAGTGCAACCTATACGTTGCCGGCGAACAGCCCCGCAGCCAGCTACACCATCACCGCGCAATACAGTGGCGGCGGAACATTTGCCGGGTCGAGCGGTACTGCGACGTTGAGCGTTGCCAAGGCCAATCAGGCGATCACGTTCGGTGCGCTCGCCAACAGGACGTATGGCGATGCCGATTTCCCGGTCACAGCGACGGCCAGCTCGGCGTTGACGGTGGCGTTCGCGAGCCAGACGACAGCGGTCTGCACCGCTTCTGGTACGACCGTCCACATCGTTGCTGTCGGGACCTGCACCATTCGCGCCTCGCAGGCTGGCAACGGCAACTATAACGCCGCACCGAATGTCGATCAGAGCTTCACAGTGGGCGCAAAGCCAGTGACGAGCAGCTTCTCTGCCGCGAACAAGACCTACGACGGGAACAACACCGCGGCGATTACCGCCCGCTCACTATCCGGTGTCGTCGGCGCTGATGACGTCACTCTGACGGGCGGGACGGCGACATTCTCGGACAAAAACGTGGCGAACGCGAAGACCGTGACTGGCATCGGCTTCACGCTCTCCGGATCGACGGCCGCCAATTATACGCTTGCGTCGGGAACCGTCACGACCCTCGCGAGTATCACGCCTCGGACACTGGTCGTGATAGCGACAGGCGTCACGCGCGTCTATGACGCGACCACGGCGGCGACGGTGACGCTGAGCACCGACAAGCTGGGCGCGGATGGCGTGACAGTCGGCTACGCCAGCGCGAGCTTCGCAGACAAGCGCGTCGGCACGGGCAAGACTGTCAGCGTCACAGGAATCACCATCACCGGTGGTGCAGACCAGGGTAACTACACGTTGAACGGGGTGACGACGGCCAGCGCGGCGGCCGACATCACACCACGGACGCTGGTGGTGACGGCCACAGGCGTCAATCGCATCTATGACGGCACCACGGCGGCCACGGTGACGCTCGCCAGCGACAAGCTGAGCGGCGATGACGTGACACCCGGCTACGCGACCGCGAGCTTCGCGGATAAGCACGTCGGGTCCGGCAAGACGATCTCCGTTTCCGGCATCAGCATCATCGGCGGTGCGGACCAGGGCGACTACACCCTCAACGGGGTAACGACGGCCAGCGCGACGGCGGATATCACGCCGAAGGATGTGACCGGCAGCTTCACCGCCGAGAACAAGGTCTACGACGGCACCGCCGGGGCGACGGTGCTCACACGATCGCTGAGCGGCACGATCGCGGAGGATATGGTCACCCTGACGGGCGGCAGCGCGAGCTTCGCCGACCAGCACGTCGGCACCGGCAAGACGGTGACCCTGACCGGCGCGACGCTCACCGGTGCCCATTCCGGCAACTACCACCTGACCGCGGTCGGGACCACGACGGCGGACATCACGCCGAAGGACGTGAGCGGCAACTTCACGGTCCAGAACAAGGTCTACGACGGGACCGCCGTGGCGACGGTGCTCACCCGGGCGCTGAGCGGCACGATCGCGGGGGATGTGGTCAGCCTGACGGGCGGCAGCGCGAGCTTCGCCGACCAGCACGTCGCCACCGGCAAGACGGTGACCCTGACCGGCGCGACGCTCACCGGTGCCGATTTCGGCAACTACAACCTGACCGCGGTCGGGACCATCACGGCCGACATCACGGCACGGACGGTGACCGGCAGCTTCACCGTGGCTGACAAGGTGTACGACGGGACGACGGCAGCCACGATCAGCACACGGCCGCTGGGCGGCACGATCAACGGCGACGCCGTGAGCCTGAGCGGTGGCACGGCGAGCTTCGCCGACAAGCACGTGGGCCTCGGCAAGGCGGTGACGGGCACGGGTTTCTCGCTGGCGGGGACAGACGCACCGAACTACATCCTGGCGTCCAGCACGCTGTCGGCGACGGCCGACATCACGGCTCGCCCGCTGACGGTGAGCGCGGCCGGCGTGAACAAGGTGTATGACGGCACGACCGCGGCCACCGTCACCCTGTCGGACAACCGGGTGGCTGGCGACGTGTTCACGGCGAGCTACGTCAGCGCGGCGTTTGCCGACAAGCACGTGGGCACGGGCAAGCCGGTGAGCGTCGCGGGGGTCGCGATTGCCGGGCCAGATGCCGGAAACTACACGGCGAACACGACCGCGTCGGCCTCGGCCGACATCACGACCCGGGGGCTGACGGTCAGCGCGGCGGGCGTGAACAAGGTATACGACGGCACGACGGCCGCGACGGTCACGCTGTCGGACGACCGGGTGAGCGGCGATATGTTGAGCCCGGCGTATGCGAGCGCGGCGTTCGCGAACAAGCACGTCGGCACCGGGAAGACCGTGAGCGTAAGCGGCATTTCGGTGGGAGGCGCGGACGCCGGCGACTACACGTTCAACGCGACGGCGAGCACCACCGCGGACATTACCGCCAAGGGCGTGACGGGGAGCTTCACGGCCCAGAGCCGCGTTTACGACGGCACGGCTGCCGCAACCGTCCTCACTCGATCGGTCGTGGGTGCGATCGGCGGCGATGATGTCAGCCTGACCGGCGGGACGGCCGCGTTCGGCGACAAGAACGTGGGCACGAGCAAGCCGGTGACGCTCACGGGCGCGACTCTCGGCGGCGCCGATGCCGGCAACTACAGCCTCGGCACAGTGGCAAACGGGGCGGCCGACATCACGGCCCGCCCGCTGACGGTGAGCGCGGCCGGCGTGAACAAGGTGTATGACGGCACGACCGCGGCCACCGTCACCCTGTCGGACAACCGAGTGGCTGGCGACGTGTTCACGGCCACCTACAGCAGCGCGACGTCCGTGGACAAGAACATTGGGACCAATAAGGCGGTGAGCGTATCCGGGATTGCCATCTCGGGCGTGGATGCCGCCAACTACGCCGGAAACAACACGGCCGCGACAACGGCGAACATCACGGTCAAAACCGTGACCGGCAGCTTCACCGCGGCCGACAAGGTCTACGACGGCGCCACCTCGGCAACGATCACGAACCGCTCGCTCACAGGCAAGATCAGTGGCGATGACGTGACCCTGATCGGAGGCACCGCGACGTTCAGCTCGGCCCTGGTTGGGACGAACAAGACCGTCACAGGCACCCCGTTCTCGCTGAGTGGCGCCGACGCCGCCAATTACACGCTCGCCTCCACCACGCTGACCACGACCGCCAGTATCACGGCCTGGAGCGCTCGCGGGTTCTATCAGCCGGTGGGCGAGACGCAGACGTATTCGACCCTGACACCCTCCGCGTTCGTGTGGAACACGGTCAAGGGTGGGTCCACGGTGCCTCTCAAGTTCAATATCTGGAAGGGCACTGCTGAGACGACCAGTACCGCCGACATCACTGGGTTCACGGCGAACACTGTGGCGTGCCTGACTACCGTCGAGGACCCGGTCGACGCGGCGTTCCTGGCGACCGGCGGCACGACTTTGCGCTACTCAGGGACGCCCGGTGCCGACGGCCAGTTCATCCAGAACTGGGCGACGCCGAAGGTGGGTCAGACCACGTGCTATCGCGTCGCGATGACAGCCAACGATGGCTCGGTCCTCGTGGCGTTCTTCAAGCTGGCCAAGTAAGAGTTGGAGCTGGGGCACCATCGCCCGACGCGATGGGTCACGCCAACGTCGGCACGACGCTGAACGTGTAACAAGCAGGTGCTCGATGGGTCAGTGCGCGACGCCGTCGAGAAGATCGGCGGCGAATTGTTCACAGTTGTTCACTAGCCCGAGAGGGCTGGTGCTGTAACTGATAATCCGGAAACTGGAGCCGGCGGTCGGACTTGAACCGACGACCTGCTGATTACGAATCGCCGGCAACTGGATTCGGGCGGACGGAACAGGACAAATTGTTAGGTTTTCATTCCTCGGGAGTCCACAGCGTCCGTCCGAGTCCATCGTCTAGGCTGTCAACTTGGCTGTACGTCGAGACCTCAAAGGAGGTATTGATGAGTCAATAGTGCGACGTAAGCATGGAGTCAAGATCGGCGCGCGGGCACACAGCGCTCGCCTGGAATGGCACGTTTTTGGCCCTCTCAGACTGCATGAGCCATCCGAAACAATCGGAGATTCCCGACCGGCGACATCCGAGTCGGCCGATGATCGACGCTTGCCCGCAGTGTGGTTCGACTCGAGCGGCGGTGTTGAAACCGACCCCACGCGCAATCCACGTCCGGTGTTTCGACTGTGAAACCGTGTGGGACATTGACAAGGATGCAGACTCAACTGATTGGCACGCGTGATAATCGTTTGAGTGCGACGAGGATAGCGCGACGTTGGGGGCGACAGTTCGGAGCTTGAGCGCATGCTGCAGCCTCTCCGTGAAGCGCACAAGGACTGCCGCGAGGTTTCGCTTGAGCGTGCCCACCCATCTGTCATCAATCCAATCGCGGTGAGCCCGATGAAAGAACAAGGCGCGCAGTAAAGCGCCACGCCAGTCGTCCTGCTTGTCAATCTTGCCCAGCCCGTAACTGCGTCGGTGGTAGGACCTGCTAGAACGCGGCTTTCAGGCGCATGTAATCTCCGCTCACGCGCGTAAATAAGCCCATAAATCGGGCGGCGGCGGGCGCAGTGTCGCCGGCAGTAGCCCTGTATGCTGTCGCCCACCATTCAGGACTGGTCATCGTCCGTTCACTGCCATCGAGACAACTAAATCTTTGGGAGCATAGGCTCTTGACGGCGCCTTTGTCGCTGTTATAAATCCTGTTTCATCCAACATCTGTGAGGTGCCTGTGGAGCAATTAGAACTGCTTCCGCCGACGCCAGTATTGCCGGAGGAATGGGCGTGCCCCCACTGCTTCGGCCGTGGAACCGTGGTTGCCGGCAGCGATATCGAAGTCATTCTGGTTTGTGACGCGTGCGGGAGTGAGTGGACCGCCGAGCGCGAGCACCCGCTGAGCCCCTACAATCCCCGCGACTAGGCGCCGGCACGGTTCAGGACCGCTTGCGCGTTGACGTGCGCTTGCGGTCCGCTTTCCTGGCCGCCAGTCGTCCGGCGCTGTGTGTACCACCGCCCAGCCTTCCGAAATCGAATCATCTTCGGTTCACACCTTTCCGAATAACTCAGGTCCGAAGAGCACAACGATCTTTGCACGCGCTTGCGCCGCCTTTCCATCCATCGTTTGCGACGCGTGCTGATCTAGGTCGAAAGTCCCAGGGCCCCTGAAGCCTGCCGGGGTACCGTGCGGCAAAACCCTGGAGTGGCCCAAGGCGGCATGAAGAATCCCTCGCGACCAAACATTCAACAGCGGTGGACAGCAGCAGAACTGGATCGAATCAGGGCACTCGCCGCCGAGCACAAGTCCGTTCGAGAGATCGCGCGTGTCCTCGGGCGGAGCGCAACGTCGGTGCAGAACAAAGCCATCAAGGAGGGGATTGTCACCACTCGGGCCAAACCAACCAAGTACACTATCGGAGAGTAACGATCTGATAGGCTCGGGCGCCCTGGTCCTCTGAATGTCTGAGCCGCCCGCTGGCAGTTCGACACGGCCGACCAATCTTCCGCCGCTCCCTGGCTCCTGCCCGAAGTGTGCCGGGCCCGATCTGCGATTCGTCCTTGAAACACCCTACGTGGCCTATACGCGGTGCTTGGCCACACATACGCGATCGACCGTCCCGGCGTCCCTCCCATACGGGACCCTGATCGGCCTCGGAGTCACACCTGAATCTCGATCGTCGCGACACGGCCCGCGAGCCTGGGGCCCCTCGTCTGAGTAGCCCGCCGCACGCCTAGTGATCAACAGTCACACCGAGTAGTGGTGCGGACGCCGCCACCGCCCATTTTCGCAACCGTGGCGCGCCGAATCCTATAAGCA
>JBKPMA010000259.1:0-2542 GCA_046731935.1 Acidobacteriota bacterium | reverse complement strand
CGGCTCGAATCCGATTCCTCCTTGATTTCCGCCAGATCGACCCTGACGTCAGCCATTGTTTGGAAGCGTTTCGCCGGATCCTTCCGAAGGCAGCGCAGGATCGTCCGCTCGAGATCGTGCGGCAGCGATGAACTGAGCGTGCTGGGGGGAGCGGGCTGCTTCTCCATCACGGCCGACAGCGTCTCGGCCGGCGTCTTCCCCGCGAAGGCGCGATGGCCCGTGGCCATCTCATACAGGAGCGCGCCGAAGCTGAAGATGTCAGTTCGCGCATCGATGGGCCCGCCCGATGCTTGTTCGGGTGCCATGTACGCGAGCGTGCCCACGCGCTGACCGGCTTCGGTCAGGTGCTCGACGACGTGTGTCGCCGCAGATGGATCTGAAGGCTCGTCCTCTTCGTGCAGCAATTTGGCCAACCCGAAGTCGAGCACCTTGACGGCACCGTCCGTGCCGATGACGACGTTGGCCGGCTTCAAATCGCGATGGACGATGCCACGCGCGTGCGCGGCGGCCACGGCGTCGGCAATGGCGATCGCTATCCGCAGCGTCTCTCCGAGGCGGAGTCCAGTTCGGGGAATCAGCGCGTCGAGACTCTTGCCGCGCACGTACTCCATGACCAGGAAGTCCACGCCATCCGCCGACTCGACTTCGTGGATCGTCACGATGTGCGGATGTGTCAGGGTGGCGGCGGCGCGTGCCTCCCGGAGGAACCGCTGGCGCCGTCCTGCGTCTGCCAGGCGATCAACCGGCAGGACCTTGATGGCGACTTCTCGATTCAGGCGGGGATCGCGAGCGCGATACACCTCACCCATGCCACCCGCGCCGATTGGCGCGAGGATCTCGTACGGGCCAAGGCGGTATCCGGCATCAAGGCTCACGGGTCACACGGCCGCCAGAATAAATGAGATCGCGACGGTCACGACGGAATCTTCTTCCTGAATCGCCGCACGCGCCCGGCGAGCGTCGTCAACCACTTCTCCTCGAGCTCGGAACCTGTTCGGAAGAGATCGATCCAATCAGTCGGCAGCACCGAGAAATCGATCGCGTGCCGGCCCCAGTCGGGTCGCCGGCCGTCGTAGTCCGACACGCCGTAGTCGCGCGCGAGCTCCCAGGAACCGAACAGCATGCCGGTGCGCGACTGCACCTTCGGATCCGCCGCCAGTGCGGCAATCGCCCGTCCCACGAACAACGGAGATTCCGACTCCAGGAAGTTCGGATCCTGCTTGCCAGCCTCGCGCCACGTATCTTCCGTGACGCCGAGGTGATCGAGCATGGACTCGGAGCGGAGGAAACCGGGAGTCACGGCGATGACGGCGATGCCGTGTGGCGCGAGCTGAGCCGCCCAGAACAGCGGCAGGCCCTTCTGCCCCAGCTTGACGGCCTGCGACATCGGATGCCCACCGCCGCCCATCATGTCGTTCTCGGTCACTTCGACGATGAGGCCGCGTTTGGCGGGCATCATCGCGGCAGCAGCGTGCTTGGCCGTGATGATGCGTGACGTGAGGCCCTGACGGAAGATTGCATCTGCGGCCTTTAAATCGGCCTGCCACAAGAAACCGTACTGACGCATCAGCGGGTCTTCGCCCGCCACGCTGTCGACGACGATGTCGAGCCGCCGGTGAGCGCGCAGGATCCGGCGAAAGAGCGCCTTCACCTCCCGCTCGTTCGTATGATCGACGCGGTACGCGAACGCGGTGCCGCCGGCAGCCGTGATCGTCGCGGCGGTCTCGTGAATCGTTTCAGCCCGCGCGTACGGAGAGGGTTTACCCCTGACACTTCGACCGGTGCAGTAGACAATCGCGCCCGCATCGGCGAGTGCGCGTGCGATGCCGCGCCCGGCACCTCGCGTGGCACCGGCGACGAGCGCGACACGCCCTGTCAGTGGCTTGGGAGAGCGTTTTGTTTTGGCCATGTTAGGGAGCGGCAGAGACGGCATCGCTCCGATCCGGATCGAGTCACGTGCGATCGGTTGCCGTGCGCGTGTACCAGAAGTCGGACGTGAAATTCAGTGACTGGAAGATCGCTTCGACGTCCGCCAGGGTCCGCCCCCGATACGTGTGCGACAAGCGATCGTGGTACCAGCGCCTCGACAGTTCCCACGTAGCCGGCACCGTCAGCGCCTCGCCGCCAGCGTTGGTCTTCGCCTGCCAATGATGCAGTGCTTCCTCCGACCGGAAGAATCGCATCGTCGCTCACGTGAAAACCAGATCGTCATACCAGCGGCTGAACGGCACGAGGAAATGCACGACCTCGCCATGACCGGCAACCTGGCCGGCGTGCACCGCGATCTCGAGCGGCTGTCCGTTTGCGGTGCACGCGGACCGAATCGTCGCCTCGTCTGCGTGGAGTGCCGCAACGATGCCGAACGAATCCCACGCACAGTTCGCCTGATACGTCTTGTCGGCGACTTCGACGTGATAGTTCGTTGAAATCGCTGAGAAAGGGTTCGCCAGGCGGATGCGCGTCGTACCGGCTTCGAGGAACAGCGCGTGCTGCTCGTGAAGAAAGTGAAGCACGTCCGCCGCCTGGTCCGAAGAGATGGAGA
>JBKPMA010000258.1:0-1997 GCA_046731935.1 Acidobacteriota bacterium | reverse complement strand
CGACGTACTGATCGTGTGGACGCCGGCGGCGCGAGTAGCCCTTGGCAGCACCACAGCGATGCAGAACCTCGCCACGCTGGCCGTCGCAAACGCAAACACCGCGTATGCGAACAGCCACATCACCGCACAGCTGCGTCTGGTCTACAGCGGTGAGCTCTCGTTCACCGAGGCCACGGCAAACATCGCCGGAGATCTCACGAAGCTCGCGGGCAACGGCGACGGCGCGCTGGACAGCGTCCACACACTGCGCAGTCAGTACGGTGCCGACGTTGTGTCCCTGATCGGTGCCGGGTATACGGAAGGCAGCGGCGCGTGCGGTATCGGATATCTGATGACGACGGTGTCGACATCGTTTGCGAGCTCGGCATTCAACGTCGTCGATCAGGCGTGCGCGGCTGGAAATCTGAGCCTGGCCCACGAGATCGGCCACAACGAAGGGCTCCACCACGACCCGGCGAATGCGAGCGGCCAGGGTGCCTTCCCATATGCGTACGGTTATCAGGATCCCGGCGGAGCGTTCCGAACGGTCATGTCCTACGGGATGTCCACGCGAATCCCGTACTTTTCGAATCCCAACATCATGTACGGCGGAAAACCAACCGGCGTTGCGAACGCGCAGGACAACGCCCGCGCACTCAATAACACCTCGGCAACCGTCGCGGCCTTCCACGCGGCCGCTGGACCGGCCTGCAGTTACACGGTCACTCCGCTGTCACTGCCGTTGGCCGCCGCGGGAGGCAGCTCCACGATCACGGTCACGACGCAATCAGGCTGCGCCTGGACGGTCTCCAATCCCACGGCCTGGATCACGACCGGGACCGCGAGCGGAACGGGGACGGGATCGTTCTCGGTGAGCGCCGGAGCGAACGGACCGTCAGCTCGATCGGCTACGCTGACGGTCGCAGGGCGTTCGGTCGCCGTGTCGCAGGCTGCGCTCGCGTGCAGCTATACCGTCGTCCCATCCGGCACGGTCATCGCAGCGGCCGGCGGCACGATCGATATCACGGTGACGACGCCTTCGACCGCGTGCGGATGGACCACGAGCATCGGCGGCTCGTGGCTCTCGGCTTCAGTCGCCTCCTCGTCGGGAACTGGGGTCGTGACGGTCACAGCAATCGCGAACAACGGACCGCAGCGGAGCGGCACGGTCACGATTGCGAGTCAGACAGTGACACTGGTTGAACAGGCCGCGGCCGGCGTACCTTCACCGCCGACGGGACTGCGCTTCGTGCCTCAGTAACGGAAGCGCCCGTCCCGCCCTCAGCCCGCAACGAGCTGGACGGCGTGGCGGCCGACTTGAAGTACTGACGGTAGGTCTGATGGCTGGACGCGGTGCCGTGCATCGGCGATGCGTGTGCCTGCCAGACGCACGCCGCCCTGCTGAATCTTGCGGCCGGCTTCGCTCGTGGACGCAGCCAGGCCGGCATCGACCATGACCCGTGTCAGCGCCTTCGACGGATCTGGCGCGAATACGACAGCGACCGATCGCAAGTCGCTGGGCAGCTCGCCACGCGCGTGGACGCGCTCGAACTCCTCGGCGGCGCGATCGGCATCAGCCCTCGAGTGATAGTCCGCGACAATCCGCCGCGCCAGATCGACCTTGGCCTGCTTGGGATGCACGTCGCCGGATGTCACCTTCGCCTGCAGCGTGTCGATGTCCGGCTCTCCGAGATCGGTCAGCAGCAGGTAATACCGCCACATGAGCGTGTCCGAGATCGACATCAGCTTGCCGAACATCGAGTCCGCGGACTCGGTCACGCCGACATAGTTGCCCAGACTCTTCGACATCTTCTCCACGCCATCCAGGCCCTCGAGCAGCGGCGTCGTCATCACGATCTGCGGCTCGAGCCCGTACGACGGCTTGAGGTCGCGCCCGACGTTGAGGTTGAAGAGTTGATCGGTGCCCCCGAGCTCCACGTCCGCTTCGAGCGCCACTGAGTCATACGCCTGCGCCAGCGGGTACAGAAACTCGTGTACGGCGATGGGCTGTCCCGCGT
>JBKPMA010000257.1:0-9817 GCA_046731935.1 Acidobacteriota bacterium | reverse complement strand
CACGGGATCAGGGGCAAGAGGCCGAGGCCATCGAGCGACTCCAGAAGGTGCTCGCGGGGCATCCCGAGCACGCGCCGTCGTGTGAGGCGCTGGGCGGACTGCTGATGAACGCACAACGGTACCAGGAGGCCGAGGCCCGGTTGCGGACGGCTATACGGCTGAACCCTGGATCAGTAAAAGCGAACTATCAACTGGGACTGCTGTTGGCGCGGATGGGGAAAAAAGAGGAGGCGGACAAGCAGCTGGAGCTGGCGAAATCGCTTCGGAAAGAAGACGAAGCCACTTCGCGTCTCCAATTGCGTCTACTGGAGCAGGCGCCATGATGCGGTGCCCAGCGTCCTCTGTGTGCGTCGGTGCCCTGCTGTGCCTGGCGGCGGTCTCGGCGATCGCCGCGCCGCAATCCAACGGACCGGCATCCGCGACGTCATCGAACAAGGCACCGGCCGCACCACCCGCCGAGTCACCGACGATTGCCCAGCTGCGGGCTGAGACACAGCGGGATCCGAACAATCCGCAGCGGCACATCGCACTCGGACTCGCGTACTGGGAACAGAACGATTACGCGCGTGCGCTCAGCGCATTTCAACGCGCGGTGAAGACCGGGCCGCGGGTCGCCGAAGCCCACAACTGGCTGGGCGTGGCGCTTGCCGGAAAGGCCGATCTGCCTGGCGCGATCGCAGAGTTCAAAGAGGCGCTCGCGCTCGATCCCAAGTACGCGCGCGCGTACACGAATCTCGGCTCAGCGGAGGCGAAGAGCGGCGACTTCGAGGCGGCCGTCACCGCGTTTCAGAAGGCGCTCGATCTCGATCCCGGCAATCCGTCGGCACACGTCAACCTGGCGCTCGCGCTGCGCGAGAAGGGTGATTTGGACGCGGCGCTGCAGCACCTGCGCCCGGTTGCGCTCGCCAACCCCTCGAACGCCGGATTGCAATACGAGTTCGGACAGACGCTTCGCCAGAACGGCGACCTGACCGGCGCGGTCGCAGCGTTCGAGGCGGCCATCGCGCTCGAGCCCGAGATGCGCGAGGGCTACTACGGCCTTGGCCTCGCCCTGAAAGAGCAAAGCGCGGCTTCGAAAAAGGCGGAGCCGCCGCCATCGCAGAGTCCAGCCGACGATCTCGTCAAGCGCGCGCAGGAGTCACTCGCGCGCCGTGATCTGAATGCGGCCCACGACCTGCTCGCCGAAGCTGTTCGCGCGGACGACGCCAACGCCGAGGCGCACAACCTGCTTGGATTCGTCCTCGGCCAACAGCGGGATCTGAGCGCCGCGCTCACCGAGTTGTCGCGCGCGGCCGCTCTCAAGCCAGACTCAAGCGACATCCGCTACAACCTCGGTGTCGTGCGGTGGTATAGCGGCGCGAAACAGGAGGGCCTCGTCGAACTGCGGAAGAGCGTGACGATCGATCCGGCCTGCGGGTCCTGCTACGCGTTCCTCGGGACAGTCCAACGGGATAGTGGTGATCTGGACGGCGCCCGCGTCAGCCTCCAGCGCGCGATTGCGGTGTTGCCCCCAACCGCGGCCGTCTACGTCGATCTCGGCATCACCTACTTGCGTCTGAACGATCTGGACAAGGCTGTCGGGCAGCTCGAGGCGGGACTGAATCTACCGGCATCCACGCTGCCGATGCCCGACTGGAGCATGGCTATCAACGAGCTGCGGCCGCTGCTGGCTGCTCACGCGGAGTCGGCCGAAGCGCACCACGCGTTGGGGCTGATGCTCGGCCGCACCGGAGCAGACTCTCGCGCCGTCACGACGGAGTTCCGGGAAGCCGTTCGCCTTCGCCCCGATTACGCGGAGGCGTACAACGATCTCGGTCTGGTGCTGCTGCAAGCCGGAGATGATGCAGCGGCAATCGCGGCGATCAGAGAGGCCGTGCGCATCAGTCCCGATTATGCCGACGCACACGACAATCTCGGCGCAGCGCTGACGCCCACAGATGCGACCGAGGCAATCCGCGAGCTCGAAACGGCCGTGCGTCTGGCGCCAACGTCGGTGAAGGCGCAGTACAACCTCGCAATGGCGTACGGCGCCAGCACGAGCCTTCCGCCCGAGAAGCAGATCGACCAGCTGCGAAAGGTTGTGGAACTCGATCCCACGTTCGGGCGGGCTCGCCTCGCGCTCGGCAAGGCATTGATGCAGCACGGCACACTTCCAGATGCGGTCGCGCAGCTTCAGGAAGCGGCTCGCCTGGATCCCGAAGGCGGGGAGGCGCACTATCAACTCGGTCTCGCGCTCGCACGCGCCGGACGCAAGGACGAAGCGTCCGCTGAGCTCAAGAAAGGGCGTGAGCTGATTGCCGCGAACGACCGGGCGCAGGGCGCGAATCTCGATCTCGCGGACGCGCGTGCCGCGCTGGACCGCGGTGAGCTGGCAGAGGCTGAGGCCAAGGTCCGGCGCGCCATGCAGGTGGGTCCGCCGTCGGCCGAGGCGCAGGCGCTCCTCGAAACGATCACGGCCAGGAGCGCAAAACCCGAGTCGCCATTGGATCAGTACGAACGCGCGATCCGCGAGGGCAAGTTCCAGGAAGCCGAAGCACCGCTGACCCAGTACGTGACGGAGCACCCGAAGGATGCGCGAGCGTGGTACGCGCTCGGCTACAGTCAGTTCGCACAGAAGAAGGTTGGCGAAGCGATCAAGTCGCTCGCGAAGTCACTGGAGCTCGACGTCACC
Source organism: Acidobacteriota bacterium (assembly GCA_046731935.1). Lineage (GTDB taxonomy): Bacteria > Acidobacteriota > Vicinamibacteria > Vicinamibacterales > JAENWD01 > CAVUPP01. Next base: position 7,146 of record JBKPMA010000257.1, on the reverse strand, counting down.
AACGCCGAGGCTCACAAGATCCTGGGTCGAAGTCTGATGATGATCGGGCGTTTCGACGTCGCGCAGGTAGAGTTCGAGCAGGGCATTCGTTACAAGCCAGACTCAGCGGAGCTGCACTACAACCTTGGAAAGCTCTATTCCATCCAGGACAACTGGGAGCCGGCACGCAAGGCGTTCGAGAAGGCCGTCACGATCGATCCTGCGTATGCGGAAGCGCTCGATGCACTTGGACTCGCAATGGAGGCGCTCGGTCACGACGAAGAGGCCGTCGCCAACTATCAGAAGGCCATTGCGATCAACGACGAACGTCACGGCACGCTCGCTTCGCCGCTCGTGAACATGAGCGCGTTCTACAACCGGACAGGCGATCCGGACAAGGCGATCGAATATGCGCGGCGCGCAATCGCCCTCGATCCAAAATCAGACCGCGCGCTGTTTCAGAAAGCTCGAGCCGACGAGCGGCAGGGACGTTTGAACGATGCGGTCGGTGCGCTCAATGAAGCGATAGCCATCAATCCGCGATCCTCCTCGTATTACTACGTGCTGGCAGGCGTCTACCGGAATCTGGGTTGGTTGGACGAGAGCAAGAAGGCCCTGGATTCGTTCAAGCGGCTGGAGCGCGAGTCGGCCGAGCTCGACAAGCAGCGTCGCGGCGGCGGCGCCGCCAGTGCACCCCAACCCCCGGGACACATGCGTGAGCGGTGATCGCCTCTCCTCCCGGCGCCGGTTCCTCCGGCTCGCGGGCACGTGCGCGGCGGCCTGTGCGGCGCCCCGGGTGCACCTCGCCACGCTCCTGGCAGACGACGGCAGCGATCGCGTCCTGTTTACGGACGTCACGGAGGCATCGGGCCTGCGCAACGCGGTCAATGTCTCCGGAAGCCGCGAAAACAAGCGGTATCTGTTGGAAGAGATGGGCTGTGGCGCGGCGTTCTTCGATTACGACCACGATGGCTGGATCGACATCTTCCTGGTGAACGGCACCAGCCTCGATCCAAAAGTGCAGACCGCCAAACCGGGCAGCTACCTGTTTCACAACAACCGTGACGGCACGTTTACCGACGTCACGGCCCGCGCCGGACTGACGCATTCGGGATGGGGGCAGGCCTGCTGCGTCGGAGACTACGACAACGACGGCTTCGACGATCTCTTCGTCTCGTACTGGGGTCGCAACGTGCTGTATCGCAACAACGGTGACGGCACGTTCACGGACGTATCAGAGAAGGCGGGCGTCGCCGGGGCCGGAACGGTGTGGGGGGCAGGCTGCGCATTTCTCGATTTCGACCGCGACGGCCACCTCGATTTGTTCGTCGCGAGCTACCTGCCGTTCGATCCTGCAACCGCGCCACTGCCCGGGCAGTCCGCGTACTGCAAGTACAACGAGATCCCGGTGCCGTGCGGTCCGCTGGGTTTTGCCGGCGGCACCAATCTGCTGTACCGCAATCGCGGCGACGGCACGTTCCAGGACGTCTCGGAGCCGTCAGGGATTTCGACTCCGCGCGGCGGAACCTCCATGGCGTTCGTGTCGAGCAACTGGCGGACGAGCGGATCCTACGGCATGGGCGTCGCGGCGGCCGATTTCGACAACGACGGGTGGCCGGACATCTACGTGGCCTGCGACAGCGCGCCGAGCCTGCTGTATCGGAACAATCACGATGGCACGTTCCGGGAGATTGCCGTGCCGGCGGGATGCGCACTCGACGAAAGCGGCGTTGCGCTGGCGGGCATGGGCGTCGGCGTTGGCGACTACGACGGCGATGGCTGGCTCGATATCATCCGGACGAATTTCTCGGAACAGGTCCCGACGCTCTATCGCAATACCGGCAATGGCTTCGGCGACGCGAGTATCCGGGCAGGCCTTGGCGTGAACCGCAAGTACGTGGGCTTCGGCGTCGGGTTCTTCGACGCTGACAACGATGGGTGGAAGGACCTGTTCATTGCGACGGGCCACGTCTACTCGCAGCTCGCCACGCGGAATTTCCATATCACGTATCGCGAGCCGAAGCTGTTGTACCGGAACCTGGGGACCGGACGCTTCGAAGACGTGTCTGTGAAGGCCGGCGACGCGATTCGCGCGCCAAACGTCGGGCGGGGCTGCGCATTCGGCGACTTCGACAACGACGGCCGCGTGGACATCCTCATCAACAACCTGGACGGGCCTCCAACCCTTCTCCGGAACGAAAGCCGGAACAGCAACAACTGGCTGCAGGTGAAATGTGTCGGCAGCAAGTCCAACCGCTCCGCCATTGGCACACGCGTACGGCTGACCGCGGGAGGGCGGACACAGATCGACGAGGTGATGAGCGGGTCGAGCTACTATTCGCAGAACGACTTCCGGCTCCATTTCGGCCTTGGTGCGGCAGTGAAGGCGGACATCGTCGAGTTCATCTGGCCATCCGGCACCAAAGACACGCTGCGGGATCTGCCCGCCAACCGCCTCGTCGTGGTCGAGGAGGGACGAGGCATCACGAATGGTTCGACGACTGGGCAGTAGGCGGCTGACACCGCTGGGAGTCTGCGGCTCGCTGCTGCTCTTCCTCGCGGCCGCGCCCGCGCCCGACGTGCACTTCACCGACGTCAGCCGGACCGTCGGACTCACTTTCACACACCAGTCGTCGGCGACGCCGAACAAGTACCTCATCGAAACGATGGGCGGGGGAGTCGCCATCCTGGATTACGACAACGACGGCCGGCTGGATGTGTTCTTCACAAATGGCGCAAAGCTCGTGGACCCGATGCCGGACGGCAAAGCTCCGTACAAGTCGGACCCGAAGTATTGGAACCGCCTCTTTCACCAGGAGGCCAACGGGTCGTTCGTCGACGTCACCGAGAAGGCCGGAGTGTCCGGAGAGTCGCAGAACGTCTATGGCATGGGCGTCGCGGTCGGCGATTACGACAACGACGGCTTCGAGGACCTGTACGTCACCGGATTCGGCGGCAACACGCTGTATCGCAACAACGGCAACGGCACCTTCAGCGACGTGACGACGCGCGCGGGCGTCGCCGGCGGAGGGTGGAGCGCAAGCGCTGGGTTCTTCGACGCCGACAATGACGGAAGATTGGATCTGTTCGTGACGCGCTACGTGGACTGGACGTTCAAGACGAATCGGTACTGCGGCGAGCAGAAGCCCGGTTACCGTGCCTACTGTCACCCGGACAACTACGCGGGAGTGCCGAACATCCTCTATCACAACAATGGAGACGGGACGTTCACGGACGTGTCCAACAAGGCGGGCGTAGCTGACGGCGCGGGCAAAGGCCTCGGCGTGGCCTTCGCCGACTACGATCGTGATGGCTACATGGATATCTATGTCGCCAACGACTCGGTGCAGTCGTTCCTGTATCACAACAATCGAAACCTGACGTTCTCCGAAGTGGGACTGCTCGCTGGCGCCGGCTTCAACGAGGATGGGAAGACGTTCGCGGGCATGGGCGTGGACTTTTCAGACTACGACAACGACGGACGACCCGACGTCGTGGTGACCGACCTCTCCAACGAGCGATACAAGATCTTCCACCAGAACGACGACGGCAGCTTTCGCGATCTGACCGATGCGACCGGCGTCGGAGGCCTCACGCTGCCATTCTCCGGGTGGAGCACGCGGTTCGTGGACTACGACAACGATGGCTGGAAGGACATCTTCGTCGCGCAGGGTCACGTGATGGATACCATCGAGAAGACGTCGCCGAATCTGTCGTACATGCAGCCGCCGCTGCTGCTGCGCAACGACAAAGGGCGCTTCACGCGCGCAGAGGCCGGCGACGTCTTTCAGAAGGCGTGGGCGGGCCGCGGAGCGGCCTTCGGTGATCTCGACAACGACGGCGACATCGACATCATCGTCAGTAACGTGGGGCAGGACGCGCTCGTGCTGCGGAACGAGGGCGGCAACGCGCGGCACTGGCTCGGTGTCCGTACCCTTGGCACAAAGTCGAACCGCGATGGGATTGGGTGCCTGGTGAAAGTCGTGGGCGCGTCCGGCCTGACGCAGACGTATACGGTGAATACGGCGGCCGGCTACATGTCGGCGAGCGACAAGCGGCTGATCGTCGGCCTTGGCGGCGATGGCACGGCGACGTTGGTGGAGATCCATTGGCCGTCGGGTACCGTGCAGACATTCAAAGACGTGCCCTCCGGCCAGATGTTGACGGCGACGGAACCGAAATGATCACGCGTCGCGCGCTCCTGGCCCTGCTCGCTGCCGCGGCCGCCGGCGATACCGGATTCGCGCAGGGGATTTCGTCGCGGGGCGTCAAGGCGCAGCCGCGCGGGAAGCCGTCCGGCCGGCCGTTCCTGGCGCAGTTTACTGATGTCGCGTCTCAGGCTGGTCTCACGCATCCGGTCGTGTACGGCGCCGTGGATGCGAAACAGTACGTGCTCGAGGTCGTCGGATGCGGCGTTGCGTTTCTGGACTACGACAACGACGGCTGGCTCGACATTTTCGTGCTGAGCGGCACACGTCTCGAAGGTGCGCCCGCCGGTGCGACCAACCGGCTGTACAAGAACAATCGGAATGGCACCTTCACCGACGTCACGGAGAAGGCCGGACTGAAAAGCACCGATTGGGCATCGTCGGTGACGGTCGGAGACTACAACAACGACGGATTCGACGACCTGTTCGTCACCTACTACGGGCACAACGTCCTGTATAAGAACAACGGCGACGGCACGTTCACCGATGCGACCGAGCAAGCGGGATTGCGGCAGCCACCTGTTCGATACGGATCGGGATGCACGTGGGTCGATTACGACCGTGACGGGCACCTGGATCTGTTCGTCGCCACCTATCTGGATACGACGCTCGACAAGCTTCCGAAACCAGGAGAGAACGCCGATTGCCGCTGGCGCGGCGTGCCGGTGAATTGTGGACCGCGCGGCTTACCGCCTGGCTACGTCCAGTTGTTCCACAACAACGGAGACGGGACGTTCACCGATGTGAGCCGGCAGTCAGGTGTGGCGGCTGCAGCGGGATCCTATCCAATGACGGCCATAGCCGCCGACTACGACAACGACGGATGGCCGGATATCTACGTCGCGTGCGACTCTACGCCCAGCTGGCTATTCCGCAACCAGCACGATGGTACGTTCCGCGAGGAAGGGCTCGAGCGCGGAGTCGCCCTGAGCGAAGATGGCCTGGAGCAGGCGGGGATGGGCGTCGCGCTCGGCGATTACGACCTCGACGGCAATCTGGACGTCTTCAAAACGCATTTTGCTGACGACACGAACGTGCTCTACCGGAACGACGGCAAAGGCTACTTCAACGACGTCACGATCCGCGCCGGCATCGGTGTCGAGACGCGCTACATCGGTTGGGGCACGGGCATGCTCGATCTCGACAACGACGGCCACCCGGATCTGTTCGTCGTGACCGGCGGGGTCTATCCGGAAGTCGAGAAGACGCTGCCCGCGTATCCGTTCCACACGCCGAGGCTCGTCTTCCGCAACCTCGGTGACGGCCGCTTCGAGGAACTCATTGAAGAGGCTGGCCCCGGCGTCGTCGCGGCGCATGCCAGCCGTGGATGTGCGTTTGGCGATTTCGACAACGACGGTGACGTGGACGTCCTCATCATGAACATGAACGAGCCTCCGTCGCTGTTACGAAACGACGTATCGGGTGGCGGCCACTGGCTGAAAGTGCTGCTCGTCGGTGTCACGTCGAATCGCAGCGCCATCGGCGGTCGAGTAACCGTGCGGTACGGCGATCGGACGCAGACGCAGGAAGTGACTGCGCAGTCGAGTTTCTATTCCGCCAACGATCGCCGTCTCCACTTCGGCCTCGGGCCTGCCACGTCCGCGTCGCTCGCGATTCGCTGGCCCAACGGAGGCACGGAGACGATTCCGCACGTCGGCGCGGACCGACTCGTCGTCGTCAAGGAAGGCGCCGGCATCCTTCGCACAGACAACTTCAAGTAGGTGTGGTCATGCGTATCGCGATTGCACCCTTCCTGCTCGCCGCCACGCTTGCCGCACAGGCTCCGCCGCCGGCACCGCGCCCGGCCGTTCAGATCAGTGTCGACGCCGGAAAAGTGGAAGGCCCGATCAGCCCCACGCTGTACGGTCAGTTCATGGAGTTCATGTACGAAGACATCAAGCGCGGACTGCATGCTGAGCTCCTGCGGAACCGCAGCTTCGAAGAGACGCCAAACAGCGTTGGCCTGTCGCGGTACTGGGAACGGAATCCCGACGACCGTATCGACGACTACGGCATCGCCTTCGCGTGGGCCAGCGACATCGCCTATCCGAACACGACGCAGACAGAAGGTCTGATCAATGGTCACTCGCTTCGAATCGAGGTGAAGCCAGGCAATATTTCGTCGCACGGTGTGCATCAGTCGGGCGTGCCGGTCAGGAGCAGCCTCGAATACCGCGGATACCTGTGGGCGAGAGCCGACGCATTCAGCGGCGACGTCGACGTGGCGCTCGAGGCCGATCGCACAGGCGGGCGGGTGTACAGCACGTCGCGCATCACCGGGATTGCGGGCGACTGGAAGAAGTACCCGTTCAGCCTGAAGTCGTCGACGAGCGATCCCCTGGCGCGCTTCGCGATTCGCGTGTCTGGCACCGGAACGCTCTGGATCGATCAGGTATCGCTCATTCCTGGTGACGCGGTGGACGATCTGCGCGCGGACGTCCTGGAGCGCGTAAAGGCCCTGCACCCTGCGTTCATCCGATGGCCCGGCGGTAACGTCGCACAGGATTATCACTGGCAATGGGGCGTCGGCCCTCGCGACGCACGACCCACCTGGATCAACCTGTCGTGGAAGAACGAGCCGGAGCCGAGCGATTTCGGCACCGACGAGTTCATCCGCTTCGCGAGGACCATCGGTGCGGCGCCGTCGATTACGGTCAACGTCGATGGACGCGGCGCGACCCCGGACGAAGCGGCGGCATGGGTCGAATACTGCAACGGGCCAGCGACCTCGACCTACGGCAAGATGCGGGCGTCGAACGGGCATCCAGAGCCGTACGGCGTGAAATATTGGGAGATTGGCAACGAGATCTGGGGTGACTGGGTGCGCGGACACTCGGATGCCTCGACGTACGGCAAGAACTTCAACCGGTACGTGTCCACAAGGCGCGCGGTCGATCCGTCGATCCAGGTCATCGGCGTCGGGGACAACGACATGGCCTGGAACCGGACCGTGCTGCAG
>JBKPMA010000256.1:0-33702 GCA_046731935.1 Acidobacteriota bacterium | reverse complement strand
CGGCAACGGGATAGCGTTCGTCGAGCCGCCGGCCTGAATCATTCGTCACTGAGCGCCGCATTGATTGTGGCCAGACCCAGCGTGCCCATCGTCTCGTCGCCACGTGAGTCCGCGAGATAGGCGAGCCCGAGCGCCAGCGCCCATCCACGCGAGCGCATCAACGTGTGCGTATCGATCGGATCGGACTCCCCACGCGCCGACTCAACGAAAGAGGCTCGCAGCGACGCTGGCAGCAGCATCCACATGACCGACAGGTCAATCGCCGGATCGCCGGCCGCCAGGTCGCCGAAATCGATGACGGCCGACAGCACGCCATCCTGGACGAGCAGATTGCCGAGGTGAAGGTCCCCGTGAATCCACAGCGGCGGTCCCTCCCATGGACGGACTGCACACGCCCGCTCCCAGAGATCGAGCGCGCGCGCCCGGTCAACGAGGCCATCGGTCTGTCCGAGGTGTTTCATGAAGACAGCCGAGCGAGCCGTGAGCGGCACACTCCGCCACGGATTGAATGGAGCATCCTCTGGAGCAGGATGGTGGAGGGCGCGAAGGAACTGTCCCAGGACAACGGCTGCGGGGGGAAGGTCCTTCGGTGGCGCAAGCAGCGCAGTGTCACCAGGGAACCACGGCGTGATGGACCACGACCAGGGGAACGCCCCACCGGGCCGTCCGGAGCGGAGCGGCACGGGAACAGGCAATGGCAATCGTGGCGACAAGCGCGGGAGCCACTGCAGTTCGCGTTCGATCAGGGCAGCGGCGATGGCGCGGCGAGGGAGGCGCACGACGAGATCGCGGCCCAGGCGAAACAGCCGGTTGTCCCAACCCTCGCCGGCATCCACGAGCGGCAGATGCGCGAGGTCCTCGTGCTGCTCCTGGAGGAGCGCCCGCGCCAGCGATTCGTCGATCGCGATTTCCGCCTGGGGTTTCGAGCCGATCGTCATGCCCTGCTCTCGCGACCATCGCACTGAATCACGACGGCCATGGCCTGCTACACTGCCCCATGCCTCTCGAGATCGAAGTCTGGCTTCGCGGGAACGACCACGCCGTCACGGACACCGTGGACCTCGGACTGCCGGACCCTGCGGCGTGGACGGACGAGGAGATGCGCCGCCTGCTCGAAGAGCTCCTCCGGGCCATCGATCGCGCAAAGAATCCGTCGGCTGACCCCGATCGGCCCATCGCGCTCCGGGGCTTCAGCTGGATCGTGAGTCCGTTCGAAGGTGCGGGCCAGCTGGTCACCGTCGAAATTCAGCTGGGCGCGGCCAGTGCGGGACCGTTCGCCCGAGCGCAATCGGATCTCGAAGAAATGATTCGTCGGGTCCTGCGTGGTATGCCGTCGTCTGTGCGGACCCATTGAGCGGAACGATGCCCGCTCACCGCATCGCCTGAACCACCGTCACTTCGTCACCGTTCACGAACACACCGCATCCAACCATGCGATAGTGGCCGGTCATGTTGCGGTAGTGCCCGCCGCCCTTGCCCTCGGCCCACATCATGGCCAGCCCCCGATCGACCACATCCTGCACGCTGCCTACATCGCTCAACGACCACCACGGAATCGCATTCTCCGCGAGTGCGATGCCGCCGCCGCGCGTCTTCCTGAAGTACTGATGCGGCTTGTGGGCCTTGCCGTCGTGCCGCGCGGCGGCGTCGGCGTAGCGCTCGAGATCGGCGGATCGCGACAACGCCGGGAGATGGACGCTCGCGCGGTACTCGTTCGTCCGGTCCACACAGAACTGCAGCTCACGCTCGTACGGCGAGTCTGCCGGAGGACCCGCAGACGCAGCGGCCGGCAGGCCAAGCAACTGAGCGACGAGGCACGCGGCTACAATCGCGATACGGGACACGTCAGTCAGGTAAGATACTCCCTCTTTCGGCCGCGAATATGGAGATCCTGATGGACGCACTCGCACAATTCAAGGAAGCGCAGAAGCAGGGCTGGGCGCACTTCGTGCCGCTGGAGGTGATGACGACGCCGCCAGCCGCGCGCCTCATCCGTCACGCACGCGTTCGTGCCGGGCACCGCGTGCTCGACGTCTGCTGCGGCACCGGTGTCGCCGCACTCACCGCGAGCCGGGCGGGCGCGTCCGTGACCGGCCTCGACTTCACGCCGCAACTGCTCGAGCGTGCGCGAGAGAACGCACGAATCTGCGGCGTCGAGATCGAGTGGCACGAAGGTGATGTCGAAGCGCTTCCCTTCCCCGACGCCTCGTTCGACGTCGTCCTCAGCCAGTACGGTCACATGTTTGCGCCGCGACCGGACGTAGCCGTTGCGCAAATGCTCCGCGTGCTGAAGCCAGGCGGCACGATCGCGTTCTCGACGTGGCCGCCGGAACTGTTCGTGGGGCGCACGTTCCAACTCGTGTCGCGCTACATGCCTCCTCTACCGCCAGGCGTTGCGCCTCCGGTGTTGTGGGGCGATCCGCAGGTGGTCCGCGAGCGGCTGGGATCGGCGGTCAGCGATCTCGTGTTCGACAGGGCCACCATGCACGTGCCGGCCTTGAGCGCCGGCCACGTACGCGGAATGGTCGAACGGACGGCAGGTCCGATCTTAAAGCTCGTCGATGCACTCGCTGCCAGTGATCCTGACAAGCTCGCGACGTTCCGGCGCGAGTACGACGCGCTCGTCGCCGACTATCTCGAAGACAACGTCATGCGGCAAGGCTACCTGCTGACGCGTGCCACTAAGATCTGATACGGCCAGGGCTCGAGGGCTCGAGGGCGTGGGGGCTCGAGGACATGAGGGCCCCAGGACTGAACGGCGCATCGTCGCCCGGTGACCTGTAGCCAACAGCCTGCCGCCTGTAGCCTGCAGCCTATAGCCTGTATTTATGGCTAAAGTCGAAGCCGAGATCGTCTCTGTGGCCGGCCGTGATGTGCCCGTGTCGAATCCGGCCAAGGTCCTCTTTCCTCAGGCCGGACACACCAAGCTGGATCTCGTGCGGTACTACCTGGCGGTCGCGCCAGGCGCGCTGCGCGCCGCGGGCGACCGGCCGAACGTGCTCGTACGATATCCAAACGGGATCGACGGGGAATCCTTTTACCAGAAGCGCGCGCCTGAATCGCGGCCCGACTGGATCGACGTCGTCGCGCTCAAGTTCCCCTCGGGACGAACCGCTGAGGAAGTCGTGCCACGCGATGCCGCAGCGCTGGTCTGGATGGCGAATCTCGCCTGCCTCGAACTGCATCCGCATCCCGTCAAAGACGACGATCTCGATCATCCAGATGAATTGCGCATCGATCTGGATCCCGTCCCCGGTGTGGAGTGGCCGCAGATCCGCACGGTGGCCGGGATCGTGCGAGCGACGCTGGCGGAGTTCGGGCTCGTCGGCTGGCCGAAGACGTCCGGCTCGCGCGGGATGCACATTTACGTCCGTATCGAGCGGCGCTGGGATTTCGCCAGAGTACGCCGTGCCGCGCTCGCGTTCGCACGTGAGGTAGAGCGGCGCGCGCCAGAGCTCGCCACGAGCAAGTGGTGGAAAGAGGAGCGCCGCGGCGTGTTTCTCGATTACAACCAGAACGCGAAGGATCGGACGATTGCCGCCGCGTACTCGGTCCGGCCGCGGCCGGATGCCCGCGTCTCGGCACCGCTCACCTGGGAGGAAGTCGACGCGTCAGAGCCCGGCGACTTCACGCTGACGACAATGCCGAAGCGATTTGCGAAGCTCGGTGATCCGCACAGCGCGATGGATGAACACGTCGGATCGATCGATTCTCTGCTCGAACTCTCCGAGCGCCAGGAAGGCGAGGGACTCGGCGATGCCCCGTGGCCGCCGCACTATCGCAAGCAGCCTGGGGAGGCGCCGCGCGTGGCTCCCTCACGGCGTCGGACGCCGATTCATCCGCTCATCGAGATCGGACGCGCGCGGAAGAAGGCCGATGCGCTCGCGGGATTGGATCGCTGGAAAGCCAGGCACGCTGAGGCGGCCGGCCATCTCGAAGCGGCCGACGTGCTGGTGGACTCGATGCGGGGCCGCTTTCAAACCTGGACGCGCATCCGCATCAACCTGCAACACGTGCCGGCGGAGCTCCGACCCGCGCAAGAGGCGCTCGACCCCGACGACGACATGACGGAGGACTGGAAGAACGTCACGGGCGCCGACCAATGGCACCGAAAACCTTCCCGAGCTCGTAAGGGGCGGTGACCTCGAGCTGATCGTACCGGCAATCACGAGGCGGCTTGTCGGGGCGCCACCGCTCGAAGACGGCGGCATGGCGGAACCGGTCGCCTTGCATGTGGTCGTACTTCACCTCGCACACGCGTTCAACGCGAAGCGGTTCCCACGACAGATCCTTCCCGGCGCTCCAGCGGCTCTGCCCGCCTGGCATGCGCGTGCCTTCGCCGCCGCCAGCCTCCGCCCACTCACGCCAGGGGTGCGCTTCGAGCGCATGCTCGCGCAAGGGCGCGAGCTCTTCGGCGAGCGCGCGGCGTCGCGCCATCGTGAACGAGGAAGTCACGCCGACGTGGTGCAAGCGTCCGCTGTCGTCGTACAGACCGAGCAGCAGCGAACCGATGAGCTCGCCGCGTCCGGCCTTGTGCCACCGGAACCCCGCCACCACGCAGTCTGCCGTACGCGAGTGTTTGATCTTGAGCATGGCGCGCTTGCCGGGTTGATACGCGGCGTCCGCACGCTTGGCGATGACACCATCCAGGCCGGCGCCTTCGAACCGGGCGAGCCACTCCGTGGCCAGCGCGGGATCCCGCGTCATCGGCGTCAGGTGTATTGGCGGCGCAGCGGCGTGCAGAAGCCGCTCGAGCCTGGCGCGGCGCTCCGCTTGCGGCGTCTCTCGCAGATCCTGACCGTCGCCGGCGAGGAGGTCGAAGGCGACAAACGACGACGGCGTCTGCTCCGCGAGCTTGGCGACGCGCGATGCGGCCGGATGAAGGCGCAGCTGGAGGGCGTCGAAGTCGAGGCCACGCGGTGTGGCGATGACGATCTCGCCGTCGAGCACGGAGCCATCCGGCAATCCCTGGAGCAGCGCGTCATGGAGCTCGGGGAAATAACGGTCGAGCGGGCGGAGATCCCGGCTCTGGATGTACACCTCATGGCCGCCGCGGAACACGATCGCTCGGAACCCATCCCACTTGGGCTCGTACAGCAGGTCTTGGGCCTCCGGGATGGCGCTGGCCGGCGCCGCGAGCATGGGCTCGATGGGGGGATCGATCGGGAACGGGGTCGGCATGACCACAGCGTAGCGCGAGTCCATGGCGGCGTGCGACACCTGCTTTACACGTGTCTCTCATGTATGTATTCTACGGAAGAACTCATACGGGAGACCGTTCGAATATGAGTGATGACCCGCAGCAGGACGTCCTCAAAGGCACGCTCGACATGCTCATCCTGAAAGCGCTTGATCTGGCGCCCATGCACGGCTGGGGCATCGGGGAGCGCATCGCGCAGCTGTCGCGCGACGTGTTTCAGCTGCAGACGGGCACGCTGTACCCGGCCCTCCATCGCCTGATGCGGCAGGGCTGGATTCAGTCCGAATGGCGGACGACCGAGAACGGACGGCGCGCGCGGTATTACTGGCTCACCGCCTCTGGACGCCGGCAGCTCGAAGCCGAGCGCGTCTCGTGGGAACGCGCGAGCCTCGCCGTGCGCAGGATCATGAACGCCGACGCCTGAGCGCGAGCGGAGGCCGTATGTCGTGGATTCAAGGAATGGCCCAGCGCGCCCGTGAGCTGCTGCGGCCTCACGCGAGCGAGCTTGAAATCGACGAAGAGCTGCGGGACCACTTCGAACGCGAAGTGGAACGCCGGATCCGCGCTGGCGCAGCGCCCGATGCCGCGCGCCGCGAGGCGCGGCTGCATACGGGTGGACACCAGAGCGCCAAAGAGGCGGTCAGAGATGGATGGACGGGGCGCCTGCTTGCGGATGTCCTGAGCGACGTGCGCACGGCCGTCCGCGGCATGCGCCGCGAGCCGGGCTTCACCGCCGCGGTCGTTCTCTCGCTTGGTCTCGGCATCGGTGGCACCACCGCGATCTTCAGCGTGGTGTACGGCGTTCTGCTCCGCCCGCTGCCCTATCCGGACAGCGACCGGCTGCACTTGGTCGAAATCTGGTGGAACGACTTCTCGGCGTCCTTGTCGCCCGCGGACTTCCTCGCGCTGCGCGAGTCTGGCGCCGGCGTCGCCGACGTCGGTGGATTCACGTTCCCTGATGCCGGCTTTGCGCTTCGCGGAGATGACGGACCGGAAGTCGTCGACGGCGCCACCATCACCGCGGAGCTGCCACGGGTGCTCCAGATGGCGCCGCTCGTCGGCCCTGGCCTATCGGTCGCGACGACGGCGTGTGAAGTGCTGATCAGCGACCGACTGTGGCAACGGCGCTTCGGCCGCAAGCCCGACGCGGTCGGGCGCAGCCTGGTCATCGAGGGCGAGCCGTGCGCCGTGGTCGGCGTCATGCCGGAGGGCTTCGACATTCCTGGCCGCTACGGCAGCTCGATCTGGATAGGCCTCCGCCCGGGCGAGCCGAAGCGCCGCGGCCCATTCTTCATAAACACAATCGCCCGGCTTCGCCCGGGCGTCACGTCGCGCCAGGCGGAAGCCGCACTCACGACCAGGGTCGTTGCCATCCTTCGCGATCGCTATGGCATCAGGAACGAATGGCGGTATGGACTGCGACCGGAAAAGGACGTACTCGTCGGCAACATGCGCGAAACGATCTGGCTCACGTTCGGGGTGGTCGCGTTGGTGTTGTGCATTGCCGTCGCGAACGTCGCAAACCTCCTCATTGCGCGAGGCGCCGTCCGCTCGCGCGAGCTCGCGGTTCGCGCTTCGCTCGGTGCCGGACGCGGCCGTCTGGCGCGGCAACTGCTGACCGACGGCGTCGTCCTGGGAGTCATCGGCGGCGCCATCGGCCTGGGGATCGCCGTCGCGACGCTCGAAGTCGTCCGCGCGAATCTGCCGGCACTGCTGCCGCGCATGGCGGAGGTTCGGTTCGACCTGCCGGTCGTCGCGTTTGCGCTTGCGCTCGGCATCGCTGCCGGCCTTGCGGCCGGTCTCTTTCCGCTGGCGCGCCTTCCCTGGGCACAGCTCGGTCAGTGGGTGCGCGAGGGAGGACGCACATCAGGAGAAAGCGTTCGTCTTGGCCGGGTCCGTCGCTTTCTCGTGATCGCCGAAGTGGCCCTCACGCTCGCGGTCGTGTGCGGCGCGACGCTGCTCGTGAAGAGTGCGCTCAGACTACAAGCACAGGATCCGGGATTTGCGCCGCACGGCGTCCTGTCGTTCCGTGTTGGCATCTCCGAGACGGCGTACACCAACGAGCGGGCGCACCTGTTCTTCGAGACGCTCGAGGACCGGCTGCGCGCGTTGCCCGGGGTGCGCTCGGTCGCGTACGCGCTAGGCCTGCCGCCGAACATGCTCGACGTCTCCAACAACTACACCCTCGAGGGTGAGACCGGCGACAGTGCCGGACACGGCGGCGTCGCGGAATGGAATGCGGTGAGTCCGGGCTATTTCGCGACGCTCGGCATTGCCGTGCTCGAGGGACGTTCCTTTTCACTCGCCGATACCGCGACCGCACCCCAGGTCGCGCTGGTGAATCAGTCATTCGTCCGGCGGCATTTCCGCGGGCAGAGCGCCATCGGCAAGCGGCTGAAAGGCGGAGACTGGGATCCCAAGGCACCGTGGACGACGATCGTCGGCGTAGTCGCCGACGTCCCGTACACGAGCGGGATCTGGGGTGGAAACCATCCGACCTTCTACGAGCCGTCCGCACAGAATCGATGGCTCCGATCCGTACTCGTCGTCGTCAAGACCGCGGGCGATCCGGCGCAGCTCGTCGGACCCATACGACGTGAAACGAGCGCGCTCGATGCGGGCGTTCCGCTTCGCGACGTCGCGACGATGACCGAACGGCTGGATCGGTCGGCGTCCCTGCCACGATTCCGCGGGTTGTTGTTCTCACTGCTCGGTGGTCTCGCGCTGGTGCTGGCTGCCACCGGTATCTACGGGGTCATGGCGTATCACGTGAACCAGCGGCGGCGAGAGACGGCCATCCGCCGTGCGCTGGGGGCGCGCAGTGCGCAGGTCGTGCGAGCCACGATCGAGTCAGGTATGCGTCTGGCAGGCGCCGGCATCGCGATCGGCGTGCTGGGATCGCTCGTCCTGACACGATCGCTGTCCGCACTGCTCTACAAGGTCGATCCGTTCGATCCTGCCGTGCTCGCCGGTGTCACGGCGCTGCTGGCGCTCGTGGCGATGCTCGCATCACTCGTCCCGGCGCTGCGCGCCGCGCGCGTGGATCCCGCGGTCATCCTCCGCGACGAATAGCCGGAGACTACAGGCGCAGTTCGAAGTTGGAGGTTGACGAGTTACTTCACTCCCTTCTCGGGGTCCCACCAGCCCTTCATCTTGCGCACGTACAGGATCTGTCCTGTGTGATACGCGTTGTGCGTGCCGATGTGCGCGATCGTGGACGCCATTTTGGCCAGCGCTTGATCGTCAGCGCTTTCCACGACGTGCTCGAGCTCTGACATCACGGTATCGAGCGCCTGCACGGTCGCTGCCCATTTCGCGGCGTCGAAATTGTTGAACGTCTCGTCATTGTTGCCGCTGTACGCCGCCGGCGTCTGCCCTTTCAGCTTCGACAGCGTCTGTTGATTCCAGAACACCAGATGCGCGGTCAGCTGGCCGATGGAGTGATTGCCACTCCCATCCTTCCAGCTGGCCTGCTCGGCGGTCAGGCCATCGACGGCGAGACTCGGTGGGACGAACCAGTCTTTCTCTTTGTGCGTCGTGCGCAGCTGCTCGAGCAGGATGCTCTTCAGCGTGGGCGGCGCCGCCGCCGTCTGGGCACCGGCGCTGTTGACGGAAACGGAAGCCAGCACGAGTACGAGAACTGCCAGGCGCTTCATCGTAGACTCCATCCAGGTGAACGGTCGGCCGCGACCGGGAGACGCGCGCCAGCTTATCGCATCAGACTCAAACGGGGTCGGGCCTTCGGGGTCGGGCCGTCGGGGTCGGGCCTCCGCCGACGGCATCGCAATCCGGACTTATAATCGCGCCACGTCTCGAGAGGGGAGTAAATCATGAGACACCAACGGAACGCGGCGCGCACGCTTGGCCTGTTGCTCGCCTTCGTGGCGGTGCTGGGTCTGACACCGGCGTCCGCCGGTAAGGGCCGCTACAAGGTCAATTCAGACGGCAAGTGTGTGTGGGATGCCAAGGACGATGGGCCCAATCAGTGCACACCGCCGAAGCTGGGCCGCTTCAAGGCCGACGGCGACAAGTGCACGTGGGACGCGAAGGACGAGGGCCCCGATCAATGCAAGCCCAAGAAGGGCCGCTTCAAGAAGGATGGCGAGAACTGCGTGTGGGCCCCGAACGACTCGGGTCCGAATCAGTGCGACCCGCGCGCCAAGTAGCGACCGCGTGAATCGGGCCGGGAGGAGAGCCCTGGGCTATCCTCCCGCCTGTGGCCGGCGCGGCACGACGATTTTCGCCTGCAGCACCTGAACGATCTCGCCGTCCTGGTTCGCCGTCACGGTGCGAATCGTCACGATGCCGCGATCTGGCCGCGATCGTGATGGCTGGATCCCGGTGACCTCGGATTCGATGTGCAGCGTGTCGCCTGGATAGGTCGGCCTCGGCCACGACACCTCGCCTCCCGCCCCAATCAAACCGCCGGCAATCGGCGTGGACTCGACGAACAGGCGCATGCTGACCGAGGCGGTATGCCACCCGCTCGCGACGAGCCCCTTGAAGAACGTGTGCTTCGCCGCTTCCGCATCGAGATGGAACACCTGTGGATCGAACTCGCGCGCGAACCGCACGATGGCCTCGGCGTCGATTGTCTCTGTGCGGCTCGTGAAGCGTTGGCCCACCGTGAGGTCGTCGAGATAGAGCGGAGAAGGTGACGGCATTCCCGTATGATGACATGGAGGCTAACCGTCAGTTGACTCATAGTCGAATGACGACTACCATCGTGGCGGGCACATCGTGACCGACCGCACCGAGCCTCTTGGTCCCAGGGACTTTCTCATTCTGCTCGCCCTCGCGGGCGGCACGCTTCACGGGTACGGCCTCGTCAAGGCGATCGAAGCCGAGTCTGAAGGCCGCGTCCGCATGGACCCGGCCAACCTCTACCGGGCGCTTCGGCGCCTGCACCGGGACGGCCTCATCGAAGAATCGCTCGGCCCCGACTCGAATGGCGGTCCCGAGCGGCGGTATTTTCGTCTGACGCCGGCAGGCCGCCGCATGGCATCGGACGAGGCGGCCCGGCTGAGCCGTCTGGCGAAACTGGCGCGCGCGCGGAAGCTGCTGCCCGGAGACACGCGATGAGCGCCCGCCTGACGCCGGAGCGCGTCTACGCGTGCCTGCTCGGCGCGTACTCGCGCGAGTTCCGGCGTGCATGCGGCGCCGAAGCCGCTCGAACGTTCGCGCAGGTCCATGCCGACGCGGCCACGCGGGGGCCGGCGGCGCTGGCGCTGCTCTGGATCAGAACTCTCCTGTGTGTGCTGCGGGACGGACCGGCCGATCGCGCCGAATGCTGGCGGTCGGCGCGGCGCCAGGCCGCAGTCCGCCGTTTGTCCGAAGTCTCCGTTGGAAGGATCACGCCCATGGACGTCTTGCGGCAGGATCTCGTGTTTGCGATCCGGCTCCTCCGGAGAGATCGCTCCTACGCACTGGCGCTCATCCTCACGCTCGCAGTCGCGATTGGTGCCAACGTGGCGATCTTTACGATTGTCCGTTCGGTGCTGCTGCGACCGTTCGCGTATCCCGAACCCGATCGCCTGGTGTTTGCGTACGACTCGTATCCCGGCGCCGGCGTGGAGCGTGCCGGCACGTCGGTGCCGAACTACTTCGATCGCCGTCAGCTGCCGGCGGTGTTCGACTCGGTCGCGTTGTACCGGTTCCGCGGCTTCGATGCCGGTGACAAAGGACGCGCACAGCGCACCGAAGGCGCCGAAGTGACACCGTCGTTCTTCCATGTGCTTCGCGCCAAGGCCGCGAGTGGACGGCTCTTCGCCGAATCGGACGGCGACGTCGGACACGAGCACGTCGCGATTCTGAGCGCCGGCTACTGGCAGCGGCAGTTCGGCGGCGGCCCGGTCATCGGGCATGACATCCGCCTCAATGGCGAGCGCTACACGATCGTCGGGATCGTCCCCGAGTCGTTCGCATTTCTCGATCCCGACGTGCGTGTGTACGTGCCGCTGGCGTTCACCGCCGAGGAACGGTCCGCGGAAGCACGGCACAGCCAGAATCACGACTTCATCGGACGGCTTGCGCCGGGAGCGACTCTGGCGCAGGCACAGGCCCGACTCGATGCCCTGACGAAGATGTACATCGCCGAGGCCGGCCCGCTCAAAGAGGCCCTCGTCAACGCGGGCGCGCATACGGTCATCGTGTCGCTTCAAGAGGATTACGTCCGCAACGTCAAAACGGCGCTCCAGCTGCTGTGGGGCGGCGTGCTGTGCGTGCTGCTGATCGCCGCCGTCAACATCACGAACCTGGCGATGGCGCGGACGAGCGGTCGCATGCGGGAGCTCGCGACGCGTCACGCGATCGGCGCCGCGCAGATACGGGTCGCGCGTCAACTGTTGACCGAAACGGGATTGCTCACACTGGCCGGCGCGGCACTCGGGCTCGCGCTCGCCGGGTGGAGCCTGGGCGCGCTTCCGTGGATCGGCCTCGCGGACCTGCCACGTGCGGCCGAGATCCGGATGGACGCAGTCGTCGTCTTGTTCACGGTCGGACTGGCGCTCGCGCTCGGACTGATCGTCGGTGTCGTGCCCGCATTGCAGCTGAATGGGCTCACCTTGAACAGCGTCCTGCGGGAAGAGGGACGATCGGGCACGGCCGGACGCAGCTCGCGGACCACGCGGCGCACACTGGTCGTGGCGCAGGTGGCTCTCGCGTTCGTGCTCTTGTGCGGCGCCGGACTGCTCCTGGCGAGCTTCCAGCAGCTGCTGGCCGTCGATCCCGGATTCACGTCCGAGCGTGTACTGACCGGTCGTCTCCTGCTGCCCGAGGCCAGATACAAGGACGATGCGGCACTGGGGGGATTCGTCGATCGCGCGCTCAGTACGCTGCGCGCTCTCCCAGGGGTCGAGGCCGCTGCCGCTGCGAGCACGCTCCCCTTCTCGGGGGGTGTCACCAACAGCGTGATCCTCGCGGAAGGCCATGTGATGGCGCCTGGTGAATCGGTCCTCTCGCCCGTCCAGCTGCGTGCCGCACCCGGCTATTTCGAGCTGATGCGGATACCGCTCCGACGCGGGAGACTCTTCACGGCAAGCGACGCGCTGGGCGCACCACGAGTGGCAATCGTTGACGAGGCACTGGCGAAGAAGTTCTGGCCCGGTCTCGATCCGGTCGGGCGGCGCATGTATCTGCCGTCGGAGCCAAGCGACGTGATCAAGCCCGGCCCGAAAGCCACGTGGATGCAAGTCGTCGGCGTCGTTGGCACCGTGCGGATGTCCGGTCTCAGCGACAGGGACGAGACCGGCCTTGGCGCGTACTATTTCCCGTATGCGCAGGATGCGACGCGGAGCGTTGGCATCGTCGTGCGTACCGGCAGTGAGTCGGGCGAGGTCACGGCCGCGGTGCGGCGCGCGTTGTCCGTACTGGATCCGGAGATCGCGTTCTACGACGTCCTCAGGATGTCCGAGCGCGTCGAACGATCCCTGGAGCGTCGGCGGACCCCGATGCTGCTGTCGGTGGCGTTTGGCGCAGTCGCCTTGTTGCTGGCCGCGATCGGCCTCTATGGCACGCTCGCCTATCAGGTCGCGCAGCGGACGCGTGAGATCGGAATCCGGATGGCGCTCGGCAGCGACGCGACCCGCGTTCTGAGGTTGGTGCTGCGGGAGGGCTTGGGCCTGCTCGGCATCGGGCTGGCGGCTGGCCTGATGGGCGCGTACGGGCTCCGATACGTCATCGCCTCGGAGCTGTACGGGATCACGGCCTTCGATCCGGGCGTGATCCTGGTCGTCATCTGTGTCCTGACGCTGACATCGCTCGTCGCATGCGTTGGACCGGCCATACGTGCCGCACGGGTCAATCCAGTCGAGGCGCTGTCGTCGTAAGCCAGTCTTCAGTCTTCAGTCTTCAGTCTGCGGTCTGCGGCCTACGGGCCCGATTCACAGTTCGAGGGGGCCTGTCCGTAGTCCGTAGTCCGTAGTCTGAAGCCCGTTTTCAGAATGCCGTCGTCAGCGCGACTCGGAGCGCTCGGGGCGATCCTGGAGAAATATTCGTGTTGCTGTCCGCGTTGATGTAGTAGCGCGTATTCGACAGGTTTTCGAGATTTGCCTGCAGCCGCAGCGCGCGCGTCAGTGTCACGAAGACGGCTCCGTCGACGCGCGTATAAGAAGGCAGCACCACGGTGTTGTCGATTGCGGCAAACATGTCGGACCGATGCAGGACGCCGACGCCGACCGCGACACGCGGGTGGACGCGGTAGTTGTTCCAGAGCGACACCGTATGGTGCGGCACCTGGGCGACGTGAGCACCTTCCTTCGCCGCCGCCGTCGCGCTCGTTACGAACGCATCCTGCCACGCGTACCCACCCGCCACGCTCCAGTCCGACGTGAACTGCCCGTTCAGCCCGATCTCATAGCCGTTGGTGCGCTGGCTGCCCGTCTGCACGATGCGCGTTGGATCGCTCGGATCCGTCGATCGCGTGTTGGTCCGGTTGAGGCGATAGACGGCCGTGGTTACCGAGAGAAGCGGCCGCACATCCCACTTCGCGCCCAGTTCATAGTTCGTGAACTTCTCAGGCTCGACCTGCTGCGTGATCACCGTCAGTGACGAGAACTGATCGCCGGAGCTCGGCAGGTAGGAGACGCCGTAGCTGCCATACAGCGAGACCGGCGTGATGGGTTTCACCACGACGCCGGCGCGGGGTGAGACCAGATTGTCCACGCGTCCGAGCCGGTCGCCGTTCCGGTTGTTCGTGTAGTTCAGATCGAAGCGGTCGAACCGGACGCCGCCGATGACGTCCACATGCGAGTTCAACGCGACCTGATCCTGTGCGTACGCTGCCGCAATGTTGGTCGTCAGGTGATTGTCGGCATCCGTGAGACTCTGCCGGAACGTCACAGGCGTCGTGACCAGCGGATTGGCGTACGGCACCTGGATCGACGTCGCGACGTCGCCGAAATAACCCGTGTTCCGGAAGTTGTCGGTGAGCTGACGGCCGAACTCGGTGCCGAAGAGCACCGTGTGACGGACAGCACCAGTCGACAGCGACGTCGTCAGATCGGTCTGGTTGAAGAGATTCAGTCGCTCGGTCGCGTTGTTGTAGGCGGACATCGAGACGAGCGACTTGTCGGCGGACACGGCGCCCGGCACGTAATTCTGGTAGCCGCGATCGTAGCCGCCGATCAGGGTCCGGTTCGTCAGCGTCCACCCGCCGTTGAACCGATGATCGATGACCGCGCTTCCCAGGTTGACGGTGGCGCGCACGTGACTGTCGTCGGGATTGCCGTAATAGGTGCTGACGCCGACATCCGCGGGACGCCCCTGATACGACGTGATACCGCGATCCGCGACGCGTGTGTCGTGCAGGAACTCGTAGCCGAGCGTCACTGTCGTGCGGTCGCCGACGCTGACTGTCGCCGTCGGGTTGAACCCGCCGCGCTCGAGGCCGACATGGTCGCGGAAGCTGTCGGAGTGTTCGTACACGCCGTTCAGGCGGATGGCGACATTGCTCGAGAGCGGCTCGTCGAGGTCGCCGCTGAACCGCGCGTGACCGTAGGCGCCGGTCTGTGCGGTAAACGCCCGCAAGGGGGTGAACAACGCCTGCTTCGTCACGCGATTGACCACACCGCCGCCCCCGCCGCGGCCGAAGATCATCGCGTTCGGTCCCTTCAACGCTTCGACGCGATCCAGGTTGTAGAGGTCCCGGTAGTACTGCACATCGTCGCGCACGCCGTTGACGAAGAAGTCGGCGGAGGAGCTATTGCCGCGGATGACCACCTGGTCGCGATTGTTCTCACCTTGATGCACCGCCATGCCGGGCACGTACCGCACGACGTCACCCATACTCATCATCAGCTGATCCTTCATCAGCGTGTTGGTAACGACGGTGATCGATTGCGGCACGTCGCGCAGCGGCGTAGCCGTCTTCGTGGCGGACGTGACGACGGGCACGGCGTAGCCCGTGGGCGCCGTCACGGTCGTTCGATCCTCGAACCCCGCGACCTGAAGCACGAATTCGAGCGGCGCGGCATCGGCAACGGCTGCCATGATCGGCTGTGCCTGCGTGGTGAACCCCGGCGCATCGACAGTCAGCACGTACTGTCCCTCGGCGAGGCTCAGCGTGAACGCACCGCGTTCGTCTGTCGTCGTGTCGGTGGACAGTCCCTGCGGCGTCGGCACGGCCGACACCTTGGCGCCGACGATGGCGGCTCGGGAGGGATCCAGGATTGTGCCGCGGACCGTGGCGCGCGGGGCGGGCACCGTTGCGGCGGCGAAGGCAGACGAAGGCACGAGCACGGCGAGGGCGGCGGCGAACCGGACGAGACGGCGCATGACGAGCTCCAGGCTCCAAATCAGTAATGAGACTCAGTCTCAATTAAGCCAGAGCAGGATATATCCGACCAACTTGGTCGGTCAAGTGGCTAACTGGGATGGGGGGAATTCAGCCCGTGCTCGCGACGAGGAGCAGGAGCGCCGGCACGATGAATACGAAGAAAAACGGGTTGAAACCGTGGGCCAGCAGCGCCCAGAGACCGAACGCGAGATAGCCGACGCCTGTGATCAGGCCCGGGAACGTCGGGATCGCCGCGCCTCGAACTCGCCGCGCGAACAGGACCACCAGCGTGACTCCGATGACCAGCATTGCGGCGCCGCCAAACTGCCAGCCGGCCTGCATCCCGAAGAGCAAGTCACCGCCGACGCCGGCCGAGGTGAGTTCCTGCCGCACATTGGGCCAGCCAAGCAACGAATGCGCGCCTGAACTGAGCGTAATCAGCGTGCCGCCCACAACGCCCAGGACCGACCGCCACCTCGGCGACGTGACCGTCTCTGCCATGGCGGAGATCCTGTCACGGCGGCGGCATTCAGACGAGACTCGGCATGCCGAAGCCGGGGAACAGATCCGTCGCCGGCCACGACTGCGCGCGCGCGATGGTCAACAGCGCCGGATAATCCGGGTACCACCAGCCGTCTGAACCGCCCTCGGCGATGTCGCTGCGATTCCAGCAGATGACCATCGAGAAGTCGCCCGTCTGATACCGGACGCCATTCTGGCTGCTCTCGGGCAAGTCGCCGCCCTTCATGCCGTAGAAGCTGCCGGCGGCAGCGTTCAACACGACAGCCGTATCGAATCCATGCCCGCCGTGCTGTGCGGCATTCGAGAACAAGCTGCCGATGGTCGCAGGTGTCAGGACGGGATTGTTCGTGCGAACGTCCAGCATCGCGAGCAGGCGGGCCATGTCGACGACCGAGCCCGTCAGTCCTCCCCCGGCATCGTCCCGCTCGAAATTCCAGAATCCGCCGTACCCGCTCGACATCAGCCGGCGATCGGGGACGACCATGCTGGGCCCCACCGGCAACGTCGTCGCGTGATAGCGCGCCTCGTCTGCGGGCTGGTCTTCGATCCGCGTACGCGCCTGACGGATGCGTGTGATCCCGAGCGGTTGAAAGAGCAGTCCGTCCAGTGCCTGCACGAGCGTCGCACTGCCTGTCACGGCCATCACGACGTGGCCCAGCAGGAAGTAGCCCCAGTTGTTGTACATGGGCGTCGCCGGGGGCGGTGTGGCTGGCAGCGTGATCATGTAGCGATCGGTCTGTTGTCCATTGACCGGCAGAGATGCCGGCGGTCCACCGGGCACGGCGTTGAATGCCGCGACGACGAGGGGCTCCACGCCGTAGCAGCCGTTCGGCAGTCCGCTGGTGTGCTCGAGCAGGTGCTGGACGGTGACCTGAGTGAAGCTCGCTGGTGGTGCTGCGCCGTCCGGACGCTGCAGGTGCAGCACGTCGTGCACGCGAGTAGCGAGCGTGAGCCGCCCGTCCTGTATGAGGCGGTACACCGCCAGCGCGACGATCGTTTTCGAGACGCTGGCCTGCCGGAAGAACGTGGTCGGCTGGATTGAGGGATAGCCAGCCTCGGCGAGGGTGTAGCCCTTCGCGTACACGAGCCTTGCGTCCCTGACGAGCGCCACGCCCGCGCCACGGATGCGATGGCGCTGCATTGCCTGCTGTACCAGCGTGTCGATGGCTGCGATCGTCGTCGGCCCGGTCGGCGCGTGCCACACGAGCGGTTGAACGGATTCCTGCTGTGCGAACAGCGCGGCGAAGCGTGTGGCTGCTCCCTGACCGCCGGCGTGCACGTCAATCGGATAGAACCCCTGCGGTACCAGCCGATCGAATTCCTGTTGATACCCCGCGCTCGTCAAGCCGTGTCGCGCAACCCAGGGCCCGATCTGATCGTCGCGAAAGATCGACGCGTACCGGCCATCGGGAGATACCGCCACCTGCACCGGACGTCCGCCAGCAGGCACCAGCGCATCGAAGCGTTGCTGATACGTCCCGGCGTCGTCGGCAATCCCCGCCTCGGTCCACGCGACGCTGGTCTGATTCGCCTCCCAGATCCCGGCGAAGCGAAGATCGTTCCCCGCGCCGTACACGGCAATGGCCGTCGGATGCCAGTTGTTCCGCCGGGCTTCGCGAATCCAGTGCTCGATCGTCCAGGGATCGTTCTCGTCGCCGCTCCTCAGGCCGAAGCGAGTGAGCGGAATACCCTGTGTCGTGTGCTCGAACGTGCCGGCGAACACGGGATCGTTCGCGGGTCCGGCGGCCGACAGAAGGACTGGCTTGTATCCGGCAGCGGCGGCGCGATCGAACGCTGCCTGATAACCAGCTCCATCGACGCCATGCACCGCGGACCAGTCGGGAGCGCCCCGCCTGACCCACACGGCGGCGTAGCGTTCATCGTGGCGGGCGCCATAAACGCTCAAGCTGATCATCCGGTAGCCCTGCGGAAACAGCTGGTCGAAGTGCGACTGATGGCCTGCACTCGTCCGGTCGTGGTAAGCAATGAAATCCATGGCACGCCTCCGCCACCTGGCCGTGCGGACAACGAGCGGCAGCACGGGCCGAAGGGCCTGTAGAGTAGTGTCTTGAGGACCGCATCCGTGACGTCGTTGGCGCCAGCCGCGTGAGCATGGAGCGCCGGGTCACAAGACAGTGAACAGCTCCGCACCCCGACTGACCGACGACTTTACCGCCGGACACGATCGCGACCCATCCGGATCGCGGGCCGCTGCCGTACACCAGTTGCGGCGGTGGTTGATGCCGACTCTCGCCGCAGTCATCGTGCTCATCGCGATCGTCCTCCGCGCAGACGCGTTCGTCGGCAAGTACGGACAGCAGCCGCGGCCGGCGTGGACGCACGTCATCGACGGTGCGGCGCGGGTCGGCGCCGCACTCCGTCCGCAATCGGTCAAATGGACGCCGGTGGCCGTCCCGTATGTGGGCGGCGATCCCATCAACTACCTGCGCTTCGCGCGGGAGATGACGAACTTCTATCAGGCGCATGTGCGCGAACCGGTTTTTCTCGCGCTCGCCAAGCTCTGGTTGTGGATCTTCTCGGATGCGGACGTCGGGCTCAGCGCAGCGTCGGCATTCGCGTCGACGCTCGTTGTGCTCGCGACGATCCTGCTGGGGTGGACATACGGCTCCGCGCCCGTAGGGCTCTTCGCAGGCCTGCTGATGGCGATCGAGATCGACGCCATCCGTTGGAGCGTCGGTGGATGGCGCGACGACACGTTCGCATTGTTCGTGACACTCGCTGCCTGGCAGCTCGTGCGGCTCCAGCAGCGTCCGACCGACGCCCGGGCCGTGGCTGCCGGCACCATCGGCGCTGCGGCAAGCCTAACGCGCATCACCTCAATCACGTTCCTCGTGCCGGGTCTGGCGTGGATCCTCGTTGAAGCCGAACGTTCCGAACGAAAACGCGTGGCGCGCGCAGTCGCCCTTAGTGGCGTCGTTACCCTGGCGCTCGTCGCGCCGTACCTCATCGCGTGTGCACAGCAATACGGCGATCCGCTGTACGCCGTGAACTATCACACGCGCTACTACCGCGCGGCCGAAGGACTGAAGAAAGACGAGTCGGTGAGTGCGGCGTCGTACGTACGGACGAAGCTCGTGACTCGCCCGCTCACGTCGATCGACACGCTGGCGGGCGGACTCTTCACGTACCCGATGTTCAACAAGTGGGAGTCGTACAACGCATGGATCCAGGGGTTGGGAGGCTGTCTTTTCTGGCTCGCCGCCGCTGGGATGGTGGCCGCCCTGCTCGTTCCCGATGGGCGTTTGCTGCTCGTGCTCCTCTTCTCGTCGCTGATCCCATACGCGCTGACCTGGACGGTCGGCGGCGGCCGGGAATGGCGTTTCACGGAACACGCGTACCCGATCTATCTCGTGCTGGCGTGTGACATCGTCAGGCGTGTGGTGGCTGCAGTCCGATTGTTCAGAAGCTCGCCGCTGTCACGTGGTGCCTGGCTGAGATCGTTTCAGTGGCCGGCGGCCGGGCTTGCGGCAGCATCGCTGGTGATCGCGCCGATCTACTTCGCGCTTCCGTTCTTCGTGGCGCGCGAGTCGCTGCAGTCCGGAGAGGCGGCCATGATCGCGGCGGGCCCACGCGATAGCCTGTTTTTCGCCGGCGCATGGTCGCGGCCGTCGGGCAGAAATGGCGTGGAGCTCAGAGCCGCGGAGCGTGAACACGTCAGCATCCGCGTGCCTCTCCCGTCGGCTGGACCGCTGCTGCTCACCTTGAGAATGGATCCCGCGGAGACGAAGGACCCGCTGAGACAGCCGTCCGTCTCGGTGTTCCTGAACCGGCAGCCGCTCGGCACCGTGGCATTCACCCGCACGCCCGGACGTGTCGGCGCGTACAGGTTTACGATTCCGGCGGGCACTCCGCGCGCCTTTCTCAATACGATCGATCTCGTCGCCACACACACGGTGGCGGCGGTCGACGCCGGCGCGAATTTCGCATCGCTGGACACGACGACCCCCGTGGCGTTCCGGCTCTGGTACGCACGGATTGAACCCTTGAGCCAATGACAGACTCGGGCCGTATCCAGACGCCAGGCGCACAGCGGCCGCCCACAGCGGTGCTCGAGCCCGAGGCAATCATCGAACGTCTGCTGGGCACCGACGAGCCGCCGCCGGATCTACAGACGCGTCTCACGATCCACCGCACGTCCCCCGACGACGTCCGCGACCGTCAGGTAATCATGTCGCTCGACGGAAAGCGGCTCACACAACTGTTCTTCGGGCAGACCTTCACGTGCGATATCGAGCCCGGCCCGCACCGGCTCCGCGCCAACAACACGCTGGTCTGGAAGACGGTTGAATTCATCGCGCCGGCCGGCACCCATGTGCATTTCACCTGCATCAACCGCGCGCCCGCTGGAATGATGTACATGCTTGCGGTATTCGGTGTCGCGCCGTTGTTCGTCACGTTGCGTCCGGGCCATCCGACGTTCGTGCACGGATCATGAACTCGCGCAGCGCGTCCTCGTGTTCCGCCGGCGTGTCGATGTCCGCAAGCCGCCATGCCTCGTCGACAGCAACCTCGCGCCGACGACCCGCGAACAGCCCCAGCACGTCGCGCATCGTGTGTGTCTCGGGATCTGCGTTCGCCAGGGCGTGGATCGCTTCCGTGCCGATCACAATGGGATGGCCGTGCCGATCACCGCTGGAGGGCCGTACGACAGGCGCGTGATCCGCATGCCACTCGGCAATGAGATCGCCAATCGTGCGCGTGGTCGTGAACGGCACGTCGATCAGCGTCACGAGCGCGGCCGGCAGCGCGACGCCAAGATGCTCCAGACCGCAGCGCAATGTCGAAAGCTGTCCCCGCTCCGGGTGCGGATTTTCAATCACGCCAACGCGCGCTCGCCACCGGCCAAGGGCGCCATCCAGTACGGCTGTCCCATCCGTGCTGGTCACGAACACGATGGGCGCGAGACCGGACGCCTCGAGGGTCTCGGCGATGCGCGAGGCGAACGTATGGCTGTCGCCAGCAGGAAGGGCGCTCTTGGGCCGGCCCATGCGTCGCGACTGGCCCGCAGCCAACACGATCGCCGGAAGGGTCGGTGGCGGCACCGCTCTCATCTCGTCGAGCAGTCTAGCGCCCGCGGGGTCCCGTGCGTTCGAGGTTCACAGAGGCCCGAGCAGGCGTAGAATTTCCAGCGGAGGTCACCTCATGGGGACACGCCTGTTCGCAGACCAATCCTCCGACGACGATGATGAGGTCTACGACGACGAAGATGACGAGGATTTGGACGACGAAGAGGAGGAGGACGAGGACGAAGAACCGGGCTGGAACGTGGGGACTTTCGTAGCGTAGTTACCTTGACTTTCGTCGGATTTCGTCCCTATAGTGGCGCAGATTCGACCTCGACAGGCCGATAACCGCGATTCGCTGAGACATTTGCGGCGGGCGCGGTGGGCGGGGAGCGGAGGATACGCATGCCGACCGGCACCATCGCACGGCTCTTGATCGACAAGGGGTTTGGGTTCATTCGCGACGAGAGTGGCGTCGAACATTTCTTCCATCGAAGCGCCGTGCGTCATTCGGTCTTCGAGCTGTTGCGCGAGGGTCAACGCGTCGAGTTCACGCCCGAAGACTCACCGAAGGGGCCACGCGCCGGCGACGTCCGGCTGCTGGAGAGCTAATCGGCAGGCCCGGCTTCCCGGCCGGGCCGCCGCCGTCATCGTCTCACTCTGGTCCGACCCGCCTCGGCACGGCCGGCACACTTCACGTATTTCTTTTTCCGACTACGGAAGCGAAGGGGGCCCGGTGGCCCTCCCGGTCTTCAAAATCGGCGCTTCCCGCTTGCGGGAAGGCTGGGTTCGACTCCCAGGCGCTTCCGCCATTCACATCGCTCTGCGCCGCGGCTCACTCTTTGAGCAGCTCCGCGATCGGTCCCAGATCCTCCACGCGGTCGCACACGGCCTTGATAGCCGCGGTGATCGGCACCGCCAGTAGCAGCCCCCAGAGTCCCCAGATCCATCCCCAGAAGAGCAGGCTGATAAAAACAGCGGCGGCGTTCATCTCACCGACTTTGCTCATCAGCCACGGCGTGAGCACGTTGCCTTCGAGCGCGCCGATCACGATGCACACGCCCGAGACCGTTGCCGCCATGGGTAGCGATCCGAACTGGACGAATGCGGCGACGCCGGCGGCCACAACCAGGAACGTCGGGCCGACGAGCGGAACTGCGACCAGCACTCCTCCCACGACTCCCCATACGGCCGCATCGTCCACGCCGAGGAGCAGAAATGCCCCCCACACGACGACGCCGACGATGAAGCTGACAGCGGCGCGCGCCAGCAGGAAGCGTTCGATCTGGCGATCGATGTCGTTCAGGATCTGGACGGTCACGCGCTTGTCGGAGAGCGTGGGCACCATGCGCACCAGCTTCCGCTTGAAGAGATCGCCGGCCGCGAGCAGGTAGTACGTCAGGAAGAGAACCGAAAACATCTGCGCGAGGAATTCACCCGCGCTGCGAGAGCCGCTCCAGAGCCAATCGGACCATCGAAACGTCGGCTCTTCGACGCGAACCGGGGTGACGCCGTCCTTCGCACGGCGTCCAGCCGTTGCGACCTCGAGCTCGCGCGCGGCAGCCTGCATGCGCTGCAGCGTACCGGGTTCTCCGCGCGTGATGGCGCTGATGGTCTGCGACACCATGTGGGCTGCCGAAGGAATGCGCTCGACGAACGCAGTGGCTTGACCGCGCAAGGCATACGCGCAGCCGCCGAAGACGCCGAGCAGCGTACACATGACGAGGAGCACTGCCAACGCACGTGGGACCCGCCATGCCACCAGGCGCGCCACAGGCGGATCGAGCGCATAACTAATCAGAATGCTGAGGACGATTGGAATGAGGACGGCCTGACACCACCACAGCGTGAGCAGGAACGCCAGCAACGCCAGCATTCGCATCGGTGCGACGGCACGCTCGATGTTGCCGACGATAAACGACAGTGCGCCTTCTCGCCGTTTGTCTCGCGACTCATCCGAACGAGCGGCATCGCCGCTACTCAGATCGCTCATGCGCGGCGGGGTCAAAGCAAAACCTGCACGAGCTCGACAGCTGAAGTGCATCTCATACAAGGACGATCAGCGAGCGTTGGCTGATTTCGGCGCCAACGAGCGGTACTGACGCGCCAACTCGGCTGTCGGACGGAGGAATGGAAAGCCACGGCCGGTTTGAACTGCAGGAGCCGTGCCGTGGCTGAGCCGCGAGCGACGCGGCGATGTGGACCGTGTGAAACCGCGCCGAACTGAATTGCAGGTGAGAGACCTACGCCGCTTGCCCTCGCACGTTGCCCGCTCGCGGGCCCTTCGCTGAGGGTTCCTCTTCAAACGAAACGCGCTGGCCCTCATTCAGCTGATCGAACGTGCCGTCGGTCACGGCAGTGCGATGAAAAAACCATTCAAGTCCGTTGTCGTCGCGGATGAATCCAAATCCGCGGTCGCGCACGAGGCGCTTGATGGATCCATTCGGCATCGAGTCGTCCTCCGTCGGCGGGCATACCGGCCCGAGTCGACTATCAAGTTCCGTTCCAGTACCGCGCGCGGCGCGATTCAGCCGATCGAAGTTGAAACCAACGTGTTTGGCCTGAATGTGCGCACTCGACGCGATTGGTTCCGTACGCGGGCGAGCACTGGTGTAGCCGACGACGACAGTTCGCGTTGGAAGCTAAGTCGCGAGAGGGAGTTGTTCAGCGCCCGAGCAATCGGCGTACGCGCGTCCACGTGCCGCCATCCGCGGTGACTGCGCCGCTGGCGGGAACATGCGTTCGCACGTCCGGCGTCATGGCAGAGGCGAACGCCGCGTCGGCCGTCAGCGCAATAACGCTCAGCTGCCGGAGGTCGACGACGCGCCGCACATCAGCGGCAAAAGCGACGGCCTCTTCGCCCGTGAGCGTTGAACTGGGGTGTTCGAGGAGCAAGAGCGTCGGCCCGAGCGCGACGGCCCGGCCGAGCCGCACGCGCGCGCGATCGAGTGCACCGATGGTCGCGATCTTCCGATCGAGCAGCGCTGGCTCGAGGCCGACGATGGTCGCAATCTCTGTGACCGTCCTGCGCAACTCGGCGGTCATGGGATCGACGTCCAGCGAAAACGTCATCGCCAGATTCTGCGCGACCGTCAGATCCTCGAGGAGCACCGCGCGATCGGTCACGATCCCGAAGCGATCGAGCCACGTGAGCCACTCGTCGGCATCCGACACCGCCGCGGTGGATCTGCCGAACACGCGCACCTCGCCTTCGTCAGGGAGGGTCGCCCCGGTCGCGAGATTCACGAACGTCTCCGCGGCGGGCGCATCCAGGCCCTTCACCGCAACGATTGCCCGTGGTGGCACCGCGAGTGCTGCCATCCGCAGCGGCCGCAGGGCGCCGTACTGCTTCACGACGCCGACGAATTCGAGTGCCGGCGTCTCAGTCATGCGGATCCTCTTTCACCTCGGAGGCATACGCGCGCGCAGCACGCTGCAGCGCGTCATCGAAGCGCTCGAAGTCCTCGGACGGCAGCGTCATCGTGCCGAGGCGTGCGCTGCCGTGCGCCGGATCGCCGTGAAAATCTGATCCTCCTGTCACGGCGACGTTGAGGCGGCGCGCCATCGTGCGGTAGCGCTCCGTGTCTTCGGGAAGGTGCTCGCTGTGATAGGCCTCGAGCGCGTTCAGTCCGCTGGCGACGAGCGGTTCGATGAGGCCATCTCCGCGGAGCAGCACTGGATGTGCGAGCGAGGCAAGGCCTCCGGCGCGGCGGATGAGCGCGATCACCGCAGCCGGCGTCTCGCCGGCTCTCGACACGAATGCGGGCCGTCCGAAGCCAAGCCAGGTGGTGAATGCGGCGTTGATGTCAGGCACATGACCCGCCTCGACGAGGGCACGCGCGATGGTCGGCCGTCCGATCGCCGAGCCGTCTCGAGTGCGGCTCGCAGCGAGCACCGCCTCAAGGTCGATGGGTACTCCCCGCGCCGCCAGCCGGCGTGCGATCTCCCGCACACGCGCGACACGATTCTCGCGTTGCCGCACGAGGAATACGAGCAGCGGCTCGTACGCTGGATCCATGCCGTAACCCAGGATATGGATGTCGCGGCCGTTGTGGACTGCGGTGATTTCGATCCCGGTAAGGAGCCGCACGCCGAGCGAGGCCGCGCCAGCAGACGCCTCCGGCCACCCGCCGAGCGTATCGTGGTCGGTCAGGGCCATCGTCGTCAGGCCAGCAGCAGCGGCCAGACCGACGACCGCGCCGGGCGAATGCCATCCGTCGGAGGCTGTGCTGTGAATGTGGAGATCGATCACGGCGCGTCAGCGCCGTGCGGCAGCGCCACGAGTGCCAGCGGACGGCCGAGTCGTGCGCCGCCGGGACTCCTGCCGTTTGACCAGCGCTTTGTACTCGCGAATCAGCAGCTCGAGGTGGTCGCGTTCTTCGTCTGCGAACTCGAGGAACACCTGCTTACCTTCGGAGTCTTCGAAGCGCTCTCCGTACCGTTTGAAGAAGCGGTGCGATCCGCGCTCGCAGCGGATGCCGATGAGCAGCGCCTGCTGATCGTTCACGCCGGCCGCCAGCAGCTGCTCCGCTCCATCCGCGAACAATCCGTTCGCAGCGCCCTTGAAGAAGAGAAACGTCGGCCGCGACTCGAGCTGCGGATCGCGCGTCAGCAGCTCGCGGTAGCGGTTCTCGAGCTTGCTCAGATGACCGTCCTCGTCTTCCGCCAGTTTCTTGAACACGGCGCGCCCGCGCGGATCGCGGGCGATCGAGGCCGCCCGGGCGTAGAACTCGCGCCCGCTTCGTTCCGTCGCAATCGCGATGCGCAGCGCGTCGCGGGCGAAGAGCAGCTCGGTGACACTCCCGTCAATCGTCGCGGTCTTGCGGCCCGTGCGGCAGGCTTCGCATTCCCCGTAGATCTGCACGACGCTCTGCCGCGCCGAGAAATTTCGCGCGGCGGCCACTTCCTCGATGAGGCTTTCGATGTCGGAGCTGAGGAACTCGGACGACTGATTGCAGGTCTTGCAGATCAGGTGAAAGTGACGGGGGTGCCGGTACGAGTGCTCGAAACGGAAGCGTCCCTCGCCGAAGTCGACCTTGCGGGCAATGCCTGCGTCGACCATCCACTGCAGGGTGCGATAAACGGTCGCACGGCTGATGCGCTGATCCTCGCGACGGATGATGTCCACGAGATCGTCCGCGCTCAGATGGCCCTCCTGGCGGAGGAACACGTTGAGGATGAGATCGCGTTTGCTGGACCGCTTGCCTCCGGCGGGGCGGAGCTGCTCGATGTCTGGTAGAGAGGTGTGCATCTGCCCCTGCGTCACCATCCGGAACTCCGAGCCAGAGATCCGCCAGACGGACGCCGATCGTTCCGGCGCCC
This sequence comes from Acidobacteriota bacterium, assembly GCA_046731935.1. Classification (GTDB taxonomy): domain Bacteria; phylum Acidobacteriota; class Vicinamibacteria; order Vicinamibacterales; family JAENWD01; genus CAVUPP01. The sequence continues at coordinate 7,361 of JBKPMA010000256.1, read as the reverse complement.
GTGCTGAGGAGGACTAATGACTCGTGCTGAACGACGACCCGCAACCGCAGGTCGACGTCGCATTCGGATTCTTGATTGTGAAACCGCCGCCGGTCACCGTGTCCACGAAGTCCACTTCAGCGCCCGAGAGATACCGGATGCTGATGGGATCGACGAACAGCTTCACGCCATTCGACTCGAACACCTGGTCGGCGTCGCTGCCGTTGTCTTCGATCATGAGACCGTATTGAAAGCCCGAGCAGCCACCACCCTGCACGAAAACGCGCAGGCCACTGCCTTCTTTGCTCTCCTCGGTGAGCAGCTCGGTAATCTTCGACGCCGCCGTCTGGGACACGTTGATCATCTGCTAAGCTCCTGACTGGCTTAATTATACCGTGCTACCGCGGCTGGACGGGTCACCCCTATGCGGCCCCTCGGGCCGGTAGCCGCCAATAAACTGCCTACAATCAACCACTTACTGAACTATACGCACACCGCGTGAACGCATGAAGTACCTGATGCGATCCGCGTCCAGAAGTCATTCCGCATTCCGAATTCCAAATTCCGCATTTCTATGATGCCGGCAATCCCGCTCCGGGAACTCGCGACCGCGCGATGGGCGCAGGTGCGCGTCGAGCGTCCGGAAGCCGAACCCGCACTGCCGCTGCACCAGGCACTCATCTCCACCCAGCTCAGTTTGCTCGAGGACGACGGAGTTCGAGCGGCGGCGGTGCACGATCCGCCGACCACCGAACGGGTGCTGGAGCACCTGGCCGCTGGCCTCCGCGCGATCGACAGACCGCCTGCGCCGCCCGGAGTGGCGTTCGAGGCGATGCACGATCTCGCCCGGATGCTCGCCGATCACGGAGCGGGCCACGCCGCGTCAAAGATTGGCGCGGCGCTCTCGAGCAGCGCCGGCCCACTGGCATTCGACGCCTCATGCCTTCGCGACGTGGACGCGATGCGGGCACTCGCCCAGCAGCATGGACTCAACCTGCAGGTGCTGTGGTTGATCGCCGAAGTGGCGAGCGCGCCGGTCATGCACCTCCGTCAGCGCGTGGTGCTCGAGGAGAGCGGCGAAGCCGTCAGAGACGCCATCGCGGCCTGGCAGCGCGGCACGTGTCCCGCCTGCGGCGCCTGGCCCGTCGTCGCGGAGTTCTTCTACGGAGAGCGGCTCAATCGGTGCAGCTACTGCGCGTCGATGTGGCCAGTGCCGCCCGGCATCTGCACGTACTGCGGTGAGACCGGAGAAGCGTTTCAGACGATCGTGCCCGATCGGAATCGGCCAGGCAGGCGCCTGGAACTCTGCCGAACGTGCGGAGGCTATTTGAAGACGCTCGACGTGGGGCGGCCAACCCCGTTTCCGTTGCTGGCCGTCGAAGACTTTGCTGCCAACGATCTCGATCGCGCCGCGCAGCACCACGGGTTCAGACGGCGATAGTCATTCTGTCGGACGGGGTGCATTGGACGACGGGATGAATGACCCCGTCCCCACATTTTTCTCACGCTTCGATGTGGGGGCGGGTTCTGTCAGCGGAGACGCCAGCGTCCGCCCATCAACCCTTGAGTGCAGCGAGCTCCTTCGCAGATGCGTCTTCGACATCCTTGTGCAGGCTGTTTCCGTGCGCGTCCATCGTGACGATCGCAGGGAAATCCTTCACACGCAGGTGCCACATCGCTTCGGGCGTCCCGAACTCGAGCAGCGATACACCCTCGACCGCTTCGATCGTCCGCGCATAGAACTGTGCCGCCCCGCCGACCGCGTTCAGGTAGACCGCGCCCGTTTCCTTGAGCGCCTCCAACGTGCGTGCGCCCATGCCTCCCTTCCCGATCACCGCCCGCACTCCGTAGCGCCGCAGGACGTCTGCCTGATACGGCTCTTCACGAATGCTCGTTGTCGGACCTGCGGCAGTGATCCGCCACCCCTCGCCGTCCTTCTGGACGACCGGACCGCAGTGATAGAGCGCGGCGCCGCGCAAGTCGACCGGCGGCTCGTGTTTCATCAGGTGCGCGTGAACGGCGTCGCGTCCTGTAAACATCCGCCCTGACACGAGTACGACATCGCCGACTTTCAGCTGCCGGACCGCCGCTTCGTCGATGGGCGTGGTGAGCAGCACTTCGCGTCCGGTGCGCGCAAACCCCTCCTGATCGATCATGGGCAGCACCGGCGTCGCCGGATCGCGATACAGCCAGTTCGTGATCGCACCGGAGCGGCCATCGAGCACGACGCCGAGACGCCGGTAAGCCCAGCAGTCGTACGCGACCGAGACGAAGAAACTGGCAGGCAGACGATTGAGCGCGCCGATCTTGCACGCGATGAGCGACACGTTGCCCCCGAAGCCCATCGTGCCGACACCGAGCGAGTTCACCGTGCCCATGATGCGCGCCTCGAGCTCGGCGAGCCGGCCATCCGTGTTCACATCGTCGATCGTCCGAAACAGCTGCTCCTTCGCGTGGAGGTAACCCGACGTCCGGTCGCCGCCGACGCACACGCCGACAGCACCGGGACTGCAGCCCTTGCCTTGCGCCTGCCAGACCGCGTGGAGAATGCACTTGCGCACGCCCTCGAGCGATCGATCGGCGCGGCCGAGATTCTCGAGTGTGGTGGGCAGCGAGTACTGGGCGTTCATGTTCTCGCAGCCGCCGCCCTTCAGCAGCAGCCGGATCTCGATGTCGTCGCGCTCCCACTGCTCGAAGTGGACGATTGGTGTTCCGGGCCCCAGGTTGTCGCCGGAGTTGGTCCCGGTAATCGAGTCCACCGAGTTCGGTCGCAGGTATCCCTGTTTGGTCGCCTGCGCGACGGCGAGGCGCACCTGCTGCTTCATCCAGACCTGATTGGCGGCGATCGGCGTCTTGATCTCGAAGGTCGGCATCCCCGTGTCCTGGCAGATGGCCCCTTCGCCTTCAGCCGCCTGGTCGATATTTTGCGCGATGATCTTGAGCGCCTGGCCGGACCGCGTTTCCTCCGGCTCGGCCACCATGGCGCCACGCATGGCGGCGCGCACATCGGGCGGGAGATCCGTGGACGTTTTGACGATGAGCTGAAGGACGCTGTCGAAGAAAGACGGGATCATGGTGAAGAGTATAATTCCGGCTCTGGCCGTAACGGCCGTCCTGGACGGGCATCCGTGACGTGGCGCACTGAACGCGATCCGCTCGGCGAACTGCAGGTGCCGGCGGACGCCTATTACGGCATTCAGACGCTGCGCGCCGCCGAGAACTTCCCCATCAGCGGATTCACGGCTTCACCCGATCTCATCGCCGCCACCGTTCTCATCAAGAAAGCGGCGGCCGAGGCAAACCGGACGCTCGGCCGCCTCGACGCCGACCTGGCCGGCGCGATCGTCCGCGCATGCGATGAGATCCTGGCCGGCTCGTTCCGCGACGCGTTCATCGTGGATGTGTATCAGGCCGGCGCCGGCACGTCGCACAACATGAATGTGAATGAAGTGGTCGCGAACCGCGCCGCGGAGCTGCTTGGCGAGCCGCGCGGCGCGTATACGCGCGTGCACCCCAACGACCACGTCAACATGGGGCAAAGCACGAACGACGTGTTTCCCACGGCGACGCGGCTCGCTCTGCTCATGACGACGCCGGCGCTCGTTGCGGCAGCACGCGACCTTGCCGCGGCATTCGACCGCAAGGCCTCAGCGTTCGCCCACGTGCTGAAAGTCGGACGCACGCACCTGCAGGATGCCGTGCCCATCACGCTCGGGCAGGAGCTTGGCGGCTACGCGGCCTGCCTCGCGCGCGGCGCCGACGACGTGGAGCGCCAGTCGGCGCAGCTGCTGGAACTGAATCTTGGCGCGACTGCAGTCGGCACGGGGTTGAACGCGGGCGACGACTACACGTCAGCGGCGATTCAGAATCTCGCGCGATACACGGGCCTGATGGTCGTGCCTGCCGCCAACCGGTTTCGTGTGACCCAGAGCATGGGTGACGTGCTGGCGTGGTCGGGTGCGGTCAGAAGGCTGGCCGTCGAACTGAGCAAAGTGGCGAGCGACCTCCGGCTGCTGAGCATGGGACCGCGCGCAGGCCTCGGCGAGATCGCGCTGCCGGCCGTCCAGCCCGGCTCCTCGATCATGCCGGGCAAGGTCAATCCCTCGGTGCCTGAGATGGTCAATCAGGTCTGCTTCCAGGTGCTCGGCTGTGATCTGACAATCGCCGCCGCCGCCGAGGCCGGACAGCTCGAACTGAACGTAATGATGCCCGTCATCACGTGGAACGCCCTGCACGCATCGGGCATCCTGCGACAGGCGATGATTGTGCTTCGCACCAAAACCGTCGACGGCCTCGACGCCGACGCGGAGCGTTGCCGTGAATTGCTCGATCGCAGCACGGCAATGGCCACGGCGCTCAGTCCGTACGTGGGATATGCGACCACGGCCGAAGTCGCCAAGGCCGCAGTCGCACAAGGGCGTCCGATTCGCGATATCGTTCTGGAACGCGGCCTCCTCGATGCGGCGACGCTCGATCGAATACTGTCACCCGAAGCGATGACCAGACCTGGTGTGCCCGGCCGGGAGCGATGACGCGATGCACGCGAGACTCGACGACTTGGCGCCTGCCACGCTGAGGACGGCGATCCGCCTCGTCTGGCTCGTGGTGGTCGTTACCGCTGTCACCGCGGCGCTTTCGGCGCAGGAGCGCCCCCGCCATCGCCGTCTGTTTCCACCGGAGGACCTCGGCGTTCTCGAAGGGCCCGATCGCGACGCGTGGCAGATGCCCGACGCCGTGATGGATGCGCTCGGGGTTGCGGACGGATCGTCCGTCGCTGACATCGGTGCCGGGGGCGGCTGGTTCACGGTGCGGCTCGCCCGCCGCGTCGGTCCCAACGGGATCGTCTACGCGCAGGACGTGCAGTCGCAAATGATCGAAGCAATCCGTCGGCGTGTCGATCGCGATGGATTGAGCAACGTGCGGACCTTGCAGGGCGACGAACTGGATCCCCGGCTGCCGGCGAACAGCGTCGACGCCATTCTCATCGTCGACTCGTCCGAGTTCAGGCACCGAGTGGATGTGCTCAAAAATCTCGGCCCGGCGTTGCGCCCGGGCGGCCGAATCGGACTGGTGGAATACAAGAAAGATGGCGGCGGTCCGGGACCACCTCAGGAAGAGCGTGTGGACGAATCGACGATGATCGCGGACGCAGAACGCGCAGACTTGCACCTGATTCGGAAGGAGACGTTCCTGCCGTTTCAGTACTTCCTGATTCTCGGACGTGCGTCAGGGCCGGCCGAGACCCGTTAGGCGCCAGAGTGCCGGAAGAATCGAGGCGGCGAGACAGAGCTTGATCACATCCGCGATGACGAAGGGGTAGAGGCCCGCGCTCAGCGCCGCAGACAAACCGCCGCCAGTCGCGGAAAGGCCCCGAGCGAGCCAGAGGACGCCGCAGAAAAAGACGACGGCGAGCCCCGCGGCCATCGCGACGACCGCGGTGAAATAGCGCCGGTCGAATCCACGCTCGGCAAGCCAGCCTGTCACGTAGGCGGCAAATGGGTACGCCATGAGGTAGCCGCCGGTCGGTCCGAGCAGGCGAGCCGGCCCCTGCGGAAGCACCGGCGAGGCGGCAAAGACCGGGGCGCCGGCAAGACCGAGTGCGAGATATATCACCTGGCTTACCGCGCCGAGGCGCGGACCGAGCAGTGCGCCGCCGAGTAATACGACCATTGGCTGGAACGTGAACGGCACCGGCGTGAACGGGAGCGGCACGCTGATCTGCGCCGCCGCGGCAGTGAGGGCCGTGACGAAGAGCACGGCGCCCACGCGAATCGCGGCGCCCACGACGCCACTGTCGGAGCTTCCGAGCGCGACGTTGATGAATGGCAATGAACGGGAATCAACGGCAGGAGAAGGTCGTTCACGCATGACGGCGCGATCTTAGCTCATGGCCACAGCGCTGACAATTGCGGGGAGCGACTCCGGCGGGGGCGCGGGTATCCAGGCGGATCTGAAGACGTTCGCCGCGCTCGGCGTGTACGGCACCAGTGCCATTACTGCCGTGACCGCACAGAATACGCGCGCCGTCGAAGGCGTCTTCACGCTGACGCCGGACGAGGTCGTCCGTCAAATTGACGCGGTGGCGTCAGACATCCGTCCGGATGCCGTCAAGACCGGAATGCTCGCGACTGCCGGCATCGTCGCGGCGGTCGCGGACGCGATCCAGCGCTGGACACTGCGTCCGATCGTCGTGGATCCGGTGATGGTTTCGAAGAGCGGCCATCATTTGTTGTCGGCGGATGCCGTCGAGAGCGTCCTGCGCCGTCTGGTTCCCCTCGCTGCTGTAGTGACGCCGAACCGTCTCGAAGCAGAGGTGCTCTCGGGTCGATCGGTCACGACTCTCGAGGAGTCGCGCGAGGCAGCGCGGGTGCTGCACGGACATGGTGCGGTCGCCGTCGTCATCAAGGGCGGTCACTTCGAGGGGCCGACCGTCGTGAACCTGCTGTTCGACGGACACGCGTTCACCGAGTTCGCGACGCCGCGGCTCGACACGCGCAACACACACGGCACCGGCTGTACGTTCGCGTCGGCGATCGCTGCTCAACTGGCGCGTGGCCGATCCCTGCCGGATGCCGTCGAGGGCGCGACCGCGTACGTCGCCGGCGCGATGCGGCATGGTCCTGCGATCGGTCAGGGGCACGGACCGCTCGATCATTTCTGGATGCAGCGCCAACAGGAAGTGCTGCCGGGATGACTTCGATCCCTTCGACCTTTCCATTTATACTCGGGGGATGGCCCTGCCCCGGCTGGCGGTGACACAGGCGGCGCTCGACCCGCAGGCGCTCGCCGCGTCGGTCTCGTCGGCCAGCAGCACGCCCGTCGGAGCGGTCGCCACGTTCGTCGGCCTGGTGCGCGCGGAGAACATGGGCCGCCGCGTGCAATACCTCGAGTACGAAGCGTACGAGTCACTTGCCGTACGGGCATTCGCACGGATTGAAACAGAGCTGGCCGAGCGCTACCCGCACCTCGTGATTGGCGTTCACCATCGAACCGGACGCCTCGCCGTCGGCGAAGCGAGTGTGGCGATCGCGGTCGCGTCGGCACATCGTGCCGATGCGTTCGTCGCGTGTCGGTATGCGATCGAGCGGCTGAAGCAGATTGCGCCGATCTGGAAGCACGAGTACTTCGATGAGGGCGAGGTCTGGATCGAGGGCGCCACGGCCGATCCAGACGACGAGGCCGCGAAATCCGAGGCGTGGCGGCGAACGTGCGCGTGACGGTGCGGCTGTTCGCACGCCTGCGGGAACTGGCCGGTGCGAGCGAGCTCGAACGCACGGTGGATGGGCCGGCGACGATTGGCAGTGTGTGGGCGGACTTGGTGAACTCGTTTCCGGCGCTCGCGCCATACAGCCGTACGATTTCCGCCGCGCGAAACCTCGAGT
>JBKPMA010000255.1:0-8586 GCA_046731935.1 Acidobacteriota bacterium | reverse complement strand
GGTCAGGCGAGTACTGTCCGATCGATCCCGCGCGGCCATGGCGTCGGCGACCGCAGCGACCGGCCCTCCGTTGACTTGATGCGCCGGATCCCTCGCGCGGCGCCTGGCACGTTCGGCCGGATCCGCGTCGAGATAGATCTTCAGGTCCGCATCCGGAAACACCACCGTTCCGATATCGCGCCCTTCCATCACAATCCCGCCGTGTGCACCGAGTGCGCGCTGGCGCTCGACGAGCACGTGACGCACCGAGGGCAGCTGCGCGACCGACGCTGACGCTCGATCCATGGCCGCCGTGCGGATCACGGTCGTCACGTCGTGGCCATCGATCATGACGCGACCGTTCTCGACGTCGAGTGCGACGGATTGCGCGAGCTGTGCGATCGACGGCTCGTCACCGAGCGGGAGACCGCGGCCATCGGCAAGCCATGCGACGGCACGATACATCGCACCGGTGTCCACGTGGCGGTAGCCAAGTCGTGCTGCTACCGCGCGTGCCACCGTTCCCTTGCCGGCACCCGACGGACCATCGATCGCGATGACCAGTCGCTTCTGTGGGGTCTTCGTTCCGTTCACCGATCCGGCAGTGTAACATGCGGCGATGCGTCGGCTGACCTGGCGAATTGCGCTCCTCGCGTGCGCGCTGATCGTGGGCGCGGCGATGGCGTGGGGACCGGCATGTGCACGAGGCGCCTCGCTCGTCATCCGCGCCGCACAGATCCAGGGATTCCTCCTCAGCGCCGCCAAAGCGGAGGCGCAGCCCTACACCGTCGAAGCACCGACAACCGTCGCGACGCGTCATGGCGCGATTCGCGCGCGTCTCTATCGTCCGGGGATCCGGATTCGGCGGACCGTGCTGCTCGTTCCCGGCGTTCACGCCATGGGAATCGACGAGCCCCGGCTGACCGGGCTCTCTGGCGAACTCGCCGCAAGCGGGCTCGCCGTGCTGACGATGGAGCTGCCGGATCTGATGAAGTATCAGTTCACGCCGCGGAGCGTGGACGAGATCGAAGACGGCATCAGCTGGTTGGCCCGCCGGCACGATCTCACACCAGACGGCCGCATCGGCGTCATGGGGATCAGTTTCGCCGGCGGTCTCTCGCTCGTGGCCGCGGGACGTCCGACGGTCAAGGACAAGATCGTCTTTGTGCTCTCGTTCGGCGGCCACGGCAGTCTGCCGCGCACGTTGAAGTATCTCTGTACCGGCATTGAACCAAGACGCTTCGACGATCCGGCCGATGCGCCGCCGCACATTCGTCCGCCACACGATTACGGCGTCGCGGTCATCCTCGCCAGTCTCGCGGATCGCGTCGTGCCGACAGAGCAGGTCGCGCCCCTGCGCGAGGGCGTCGTCACCTATCTCACGGCATCGCAGATCGACATGGTCGACAAGCCGAAGGCGGCGACGATCTTCGAAGCGGCCAAGCGCCAGGCCGCGGCGCTGCCGGAACCCGCCGCACACCTGATGCAACTCGTCAACGCGCGTGATGTGAAGACGCTCGGCGCAGCGCTGCTGCCGACGGTCGAAGGCACGGAGTTCCCTCCGTCACTCTCGCCTGAACAGTCGGCGCCGCCGGCTGCACCCGTCTACCTGCTGCACGGAACCGACGATACCGTCATTCCATCCGTCGAGACCGTGCTGCTCGCGCACCACCTCGAAGGCAAGACACGCGTGAAGTACCTTCTCAGTGGACTCATCACGCATGCGGAAGTCGATCGCGCCGGGGCGGCAGCCGACGTCGTGAAGCTCGTGGGCTTTTGGACGGAGCTTCTCGCGGAATAGACCGGACTACAGGCTGCAGGCTGAAGGCATCGCTTTGCGACAGCGCCCGTAGTCAGTAGCCCGTAGTCTGTAGCCCGTAGTCTGTAGCCTGTAGCCTGTAGTCGTTGCCCGAACATGTCCCCCACCCGCCTCCAAAAAATCCTGTCGCAAGCGGGCATCGCGTCGCGGCGCGCCTCGGAGGAGCTGATCCGCCAGGGCCGCGTCAGTGTGAACGGACGTACCGTCACCGAGCTCGGCACGAAGGCCGAACCAGACGACGACGTTCGTGTCGATGGACGGCGCGTCAAGGGCACGGAGCGGTTGCGCTACCTCCTGCTGTACAAACCGCGCGGAGTCGTGACGACGCGATCGGATCCCGGCCGTCGGAAGACGGTGATGGATCTATTGGGAGGCGTCAGCGAGTACGTCTATCCCGTCGGGCGCCTCGACTACGACTCAGAAGGCCTGCTGCTGCTGACCAATGACGGCGATCTGGCGGCACGCCTGACACATCCGCGACACGGTATCGAGCGCGAGTATCACGCGTGGGTTGTCGGACATCCAGACGGCCATGCGCTGGACCGGCTGCGGCGCGGTATTCCGCTTGACGGCCGCCGCACGCGTCCGGCGCACGTGACGGTCCGCGACACGGGACGCGGGAAGCGAGTCGGGCAGACGTTACTGACGTTCGTTCTGCAGGAAGGGCGCAACCGGCAGGTTCGGCGTATGTGTGACGCGGTGGGCCATCCGGTAGACACGCTGACGCGCGTCAGGATCGGCCCGATCAGCGACTCACGATTGAAGGCAGGACAGTTTCGGGACCTGCGCGCGGACGAGATCAAAAGGTTGAAACGAGCGGTGACGGACGTGGGCAGGACGGGAAGCAATGACGAATGACGATTGGCCCGTGATCGTCATTCGTCAGTGGGTTCCGTCGGATCGGATTCGTCACTGGTCGATCCAGCAATGACCGCCTGGTCTTCCTCTGTGGCCGTTTCTTCGGTGGCATCGAGCGGCAGCGGAGCCTCGACCGCAACACCGCTGGGCGGCTCGAAGCCGAGTGCTGCGGCCATATCTTCGACCTTCGGTAGATCGTTCAAGTCCTTCAGACCGAACCGATCCAGAAAGTCACGAGTGGTCGAGTACAGGAACGGCCGGCCGACGACCTGCTTCCGTCCACTGATCTTCGCGAGTCCGCGTTCGAGCAACGTGCCAATCACGCCGGACGTGTTCACACCGCGGATCTCGGTGATCTCGGCAGCGGTAATCGGCTGCTTGTACGCGATCACCGCGAGCGTCTCGAGCGCCTGAACCGAGAGCTTCTGCGTCGTTCGCTCGTGGAACAGCCGGCGCACCCATTCGTGCAGCTCGGGCCGCGTGACAATCTGTAAGCCGCCCGCGACTTCAACCAGGTGGAGCCCGCCGCCGCGCTCACTGTACCGGCGCTTCAACTCCTCGACCGCTGCGTCGACGTCCTCTCGGGGTTCCGTGTCGAGCAGCTTGAACAGCACTTTCGGCAGCAGGGGTTCGGGCGACGCGAAGACCAGCGCCTCGATGATGGCGACGAGCTGATCGCTGGCGACCGCATCGGGCGTTCCGGATGCCAGCACGGCATCGACCGTCACCGTGGGCTCGGTGTTCGCGGCCGCGGCCGCATCGTGTGCGCTCTCTCGTTCGTCGGTGCTCATGCTTTCGGGTCCGGATCGCTCACCTTGGGATGCAAGGCGTCGTGTACGTCCTGCGGATCTCTGATGGGATGCGGCGCGTCGGCCGGACGCGGTCGTTTGTAGACGCGAATGGGTCCGAACGATCCCGACTGGAAGATCCGCACCAGCTTCAATCTGATCATCTCCAGCAGTGCGAGGAACGTCACGATCAGATCCCCGCGGCTCGAGACGTCGCCGAACAGATCCTCGAAGCCGCACGCTTCGTGCTCCGACAGGCGCGTCAGGAGCGTTTCAATGCGCGATTCGATCGAGACCTGCTCGGGCGGCAGCAGCACCTTCGGGCGCGTCGCGGCCCGCTCGAGCACACCTCGGAAGGCTGCGAGCAGGCTGAAGAGATCGACCTCGAGCTCGGGCTCCTCGTTCTCGCCGGCGACCTCCGCGACTGCGGCATCCGATCGCATGAACTGCGCGCCCCTGAACGTCTCACGATCGTGCAGCAGTTCAGCGGCTGCTTTGAAGCGCTCGTGCTCGAGCAGCCGGCGGACGAGCGCCTCACGCGGATCCTCTTCCTCGCCGTCCAGTTCGCCTTCGCTTGGCGGACGCGGCAGGAGCAGCCGCGACTTGATGTGAATGAGCGTCGCCGCCATCACCAGGAACTCGCCGGCGATGTCGAGATTCATCTCCTGCATCAACTCGATGTAGGCGAGGTACTGCTCCGTGATCAGCGCGACCGGAATGTCAGAGACATTCACCTCGTTCTTCTTGATCAGATGGATCAGCAGATCGAGCGGTCCCTCGAAGTTCGAGAGCCGGATCGGATACGCCTCGAGCGACGATTCAAAATCGGACGGCAGCTCCATCAGTACTTCAGCTTCATGGCCACGCGGACTCGCTCCATCTGTTCGACGGCGTGCGTCCGTGCGCGCTTGGAGCCCTCGACGAGAACATCTTTCAAATACCCGGGCCGAGCCAGTACGGCCTCGCGCCGCTCGCGCATCGGGCCGAGCACGAGGTTGATGGCGTCGGCGAGCTTCCGCTTGACTTCGACGTCACCCACCTTGCCGTCACGGTATCGCGCCTTCAAATCGTCCACTTCCGCGACATTCGTGTTGAACGCGTCGTGATAGATGAAGACAGGGTTGCCCTCGACCGTACCGGGGATGTCCGCGCGAATCCGCTTCGGATCCGTGTACATCTGGCGGACCTTCTTCACGACCGTCTCGGCTGAATCCGAGAGATCGATCGTGTTCTGGTAGCTCTTGCTCATCTTACGGTTGTCGAGGCCCGGCAGCCGGGGAACAGGCGTCAGCAGCGCCTGCGGCTCGACGAACACCTCACCGTAGAAATTGTGAAAGCGCCGCACGATTTCGCGCGACAGTTCCAGGTGCGCCACCTGATCCTCGCCGACCGGCACGTACTTCGCGTTGTACATGATCACATCGGCGGTCTGGAGCAGCGGATAGCCCAGGAATCCGATCGACGAAAGATCCTTGTCTGCCAGCTGATCGATCAGCTCCTTGTACGTCGGGACGCGTTCCAGCCACGGGATGGGCACGATCATCGAGAGCAGCAGCGCGAGTTCCGCGTGCTCGGGCACGAGCGACTGGACAAACAGCGTGCTCCGCTCCGGATCGAGACCCGACGCGATCCAGTCGGCGACATTGTCCAGTGCGTGCGCCGTGATCTCCGACGTATCCGCGTAGCCGCTCGTCAGCGCGTGCCAGTCGGCGACGAAGTAGTAACACTCGTGATCGTCCTGCAGCCGCACCCAGTTCTTCAGGGCACCCATCAGGTGGCCCAGGTGCAGCTTTCCCGTCGGGCGCATGCCCGACACGACTCGTGGACGTCCGGGCATCAGGCGGCGCCTCGAATCATGAGAGCGAGCAGAGACACGATCGCGTTGGTCGGCGGAGACACGATCCGCTGAAACAGACCGGTCAGGAGCAACACGTACAGGATCACAAAGCCGTACTGGCGGATCTGGCTGAATTGAACCGCCAGCCGCGGCGGCAGCAGCCCCATGAGCACATTGCCTCCGTCGAGCGGCGGAATGGGCAGCATGTTGAACACGGCGAGCATCACGTTCAGGCCGATGACGCCGGAGAGCACGGCGACCACGGTCCCGGTTGCCGTGCTGTCGGGCGGCACGGCGCGAAAAATGAGCGCCAAAAGCAGACTGGCGACAAACGCCAGCACGAGATTGCTCGCCGGGCCGGCGGCGGCGATCAACACGAAGTCACGGCGCGGTTTCGGCAGATGCCTCACGTCGACCGGAACCGGTTTCGCCCAGCCGATAACGGGAACGTTGGTCAGCAGCGCAATCAGCGGGAACAGCACCGTGCCGATGAGATCGACGTGGACGGCGGGATTGAGCGACACCCGCCCCAACTGCCGCGCCGTCGGATCGCCCAGACGATCGGCGGTCCAGGCATGAGCGGCCTCGTGCACCGACAGCGATACCAGCAGGACGCTGAACGCGATGAGTACCTGAGCGAAATCAATCGAAGGCAAGACTCACCAGACTAGGCGAAGACGGTTGAGCCGCGCAAGTCATTGGCGGCTGAAATACGTGAGTACCGCATCGGCCACTTTCGCACCGACGGCCGACACCAGTTCCTCCCGCGTTGCGCGGCGGACGCCGGCAATGCTGCCGAACTGATGCAGCAGGGTCCGGCGGCGGCGTGGACCCACGCCAGGAACGCGGTCGAGCTCAGACTGCAGGTCGCGCATCGACCGTGCCTTCCGATGGAACGTCACCGCAAAGCGATGCGCCTCGTCGCGAATCTGCATGAGCAGCAGCAAGCCGGGATCCTCGACCGCCAGCGCAATCGGATCGCTCTGATGGCGCACGAACAGCAGCTCCTCGCGCTTGGCCAGACCGACTGCCACGAGATTCGCGAGACCGATGCCTTCGAGCGCTTCGTATGCGGCCGCCAGCTGTCCCTTGCCGCCGTCAATCACGATCAGATCGGGAAAGGGCCCGCCGGCTTCGAGCACTCGACGGTACCGGCGCTCGACGACCTGCCGCATCGCGGCGAAGTCATCGAGGAATCTCGTGCCGCCCTCCCCGTTCACCGAAGTACCCATGGCCGTGGCCGGACGCACACGGAACTTGCGATACTCGCTCCGCTTCATGCGCCCGTCCTCGCAGACCACCCTCGAGGCGACGGTCTCGGCCCCCTGAATCGTCGAGATGTCGAAGCACTCGATGCGGCGCGGCAGCGTCGGCAGCTGCAGCACGGCCCGCAAGGTCTCGAGCGCGACATAGTTCGCGGTCGTGCCTTCGCTGAATCGCGACTGATACGCCAGCGTCGCATTCCGGATCGCCAGATCGACGAGACCGCGTTTGTCGCCCCGCTGCGGCACATGCAGGCGGACGCGATGCCCGGCACGGCTCCCGAGCCAGCTCTCGATCGCTTCCTGGTCTTCGACTGCAACTGGCAAGTGGATTTCGTGCGGCACCGGACGCATCTCGTAGAACTGCGGCAGAGCGGCCTGCAGCACTCCGGAGTCGGCGTCACCTACCGCCGCTGCCCCACTCTCGGTCACGAGCTCGACACGCTCGACGACCCGCCCACGACGCACCAGAAACACAAGGATGACGGCACCGGCCGGGCCGACCTTCACCCCGAAGACGTCGCGGTCGCCCAGCTGGGCGTTCGCCATCTTCTGGTGCTGCTCGTGCAGCGTCTGCACCGTCCGCATGGCGTCGCGGAGCTGCGCCGCCTGTTCGAATCGCTCGTCGGCGGCAGCCTCCGCCATCCGTCCATGCAGGTGCTCGACGAGCTCCTCACGGCGCCCCTCCAGGAACAACCGCGTATCTTCGACGGCGACCTTGTACTGCTCGCTCGAGCAGATCGTGTCGACACACGGCGCCAGACACCGTTTGATGTCGTATTCCAGACACGGCCGCGGCCGCTTGCCGGTGATCACCTCATTGCAGGACCGAATCCCGAACAGACGATGCGTCAACGCCATGGTCCTGCGCGCGAACTTCGCCGGCAGGAACGGACCCGCATACATATGGCCGTCGCGCTCGACACGCCGGGCGACCAGGACTCTCGGAAACGCCTCGCCCGTCGTCAACTGGAGGTACGGATAGTTCTTGTCGTCGCGGAGAAGGATGTTGTACTTCGGCGACCGCTGTTTGATCAGGTTGTTCTCGAGCGCGAGCGCCTCGACGACTGAGTCGGTCACGATGACCTCGAGCCGCTCGGCTTCGTCGAGCAGCGCATCGATGCGCGGGCTCATGCCGTAGGCCCCGAGGTAGCTTCGAACGCGGTCCCGCAGCGAGCGGGCCTTGCCCACGTAAATCGTGTCGCCGGCCCGGTTGAAATACAGATAGACTCCGGGCTGCTCGGGCAGCCTCGCCATCTGGGCCTTGAGATCCTGAACGGGCATCAGCTAGTATGCGGGGTTCGAATGCGGTCGGGAACCTCTCATTATAGCGAACGATCTCCGGTCGGGCCCGGCGTCCGGGCAGCGGAGCTACTGCAGAGATGACATTTACCGGCGCGGTCGGCAGGGCGTGCATGTTCCCCCTGCGCGCGATCATCCGAGCGTCCGTCGCCCTCGGTATTCATCCCAACGTCCTCACGCTCATCGGCGTTCTCATCAACGTCGTGGCCGGCGCCGCGCTCGCGACCGACCGGTTCCTCGAAGCCGGCGTGATCATGGTCGTCGCGAACATCTTCGACTTCATCGACGGCAAGGTCGCCCACATCACGGGCACGCAGTCAGAGTTCGGTGCGTTCTGGGACTCGACGCTGGATCGCTTCTCGGACCTGGCGCTCTTCACGGGTCTGGTGATCCTTTACTCGCGCCTGGGCCGGCACGACTACGTGCTCATCGCGACGCTGACGCTCATCTTCGCGACGATGACGAGCTATACGCGCGCGCGCGCCGAGTCGCTCGTCGAGAAGTGCAAGGTGGGCTTCATGGAACGGCCGGAGCGCATCGTCCTCTTCATGATCGGCGCATTCACCGATCGGATGGCGGCCGTGCTGTGGGTGATCCTGGTGCTGTCGGTCGTAACCGTCGCGGACCGGATCTATTACACGTATCTGCTGCTCAACAAGCTGCCGATGCCGTCACAGAGCGGACCGCTCGGCGTGCTCAGGCGGGCGTTTTTCTGGACCGATGACCGCGCCACACTTGCGT
>JBKPMA010000254.1:0-5722 GCA_046731935.1 Acidobacteriota bacterium | reverse complement strand
CAACGGTGTCGCGCGGACCGCGACTGGCTTCCGCCGCTTCACGAGTGGGGAACGTATCGAGATGCCAGAACAGCGGTCCGGCGGGTAACGACCCGATCGGATTTATGGCGGTCGTGTAGCAACCGAGCTCCGCTTTGCGATCGGCCGCAGGCGTGTCGCACCATCCAGTGACTCCAGGATTATGAGCACGGCCGTCGGGTCCGCGATCCTGAGCTCCCCAAGCTGCCGATAGGCCGCCGAGTACGGTGAGGACCAGCATCTGCACGAGCCGGCCGCGTGTCACGCGCCACATACCTGTGTCCATCTGGCGGCGCATGCTATTACCGACGCGGATTCCGAGTTAACTGAACGCGGGGCCGTCGACTTCTGTATCGTGCAGCCGTACGGCACGCTGAGCTATCCCGCATCGGCGACGCGCCTCGGCGCTATTCGCAGGCATCCGTGTTGCACCGTTCACCCGCGAACACAGATTTGGGCTGGGAGGGTCCATGGCTAATCCGACGGCGGGTCATCCATCACTGCTTCGTTTGAGCGACGCCGACTACGAGGTCGCGCCAGGCGAGCCGGACGTTCGTGGCTGGGACGTCTGCCTCGCCAACGATCAGAAAATTGGTGACGTCGATGACCTCATCATCGATCCCACCGCGGGCAAGGTTCGGTATCTCGACGTCGATCTCGATTCGAGCGCGCTGCAGCTGGAAAGGAGCCGGCACGTCCTCGTTCCTATCGCGGGCGCGCAGCTGGACACGGAAGAAGAAGAGGTCGTGCTTGCCGGCATGAGCCGCGAGGCGTTGCTGCGACTGCCCGACTACGACGGGAAGGCGTTCGACACGACGTACGACGACACGTTCCGTTCACAGCAAAGCGCCGACGTCGGGACGAAGCGCCTGACACGATCGGCCGAAGAGCTGCGCATCGGGAAACGCATGGCGCAAGACGGCGAAGTGCGCGTGTCGAAGCACGTGGAAACCGAGCACGTCAGACAAACCGTCCCGCTTCAAAGTGAGGAGGTGCGCGTGGAGCGCCGGCGTGTTGACCGTGCAAGCGCTCCGGCCTCTGACATACGCGACGAAGAGATCAGGGTGCCGGTCATGCAGGAGGAAGCGGTCGTTGAAAAGCGGCCCGTCGTAAAGGAGGAGATCGTCGTCACCAAGCAGCCGACGACGGTCGAACGCACCGTAGAGGCCGACGTTCGACGTGAAGAGGTCGATGTCACGCCGTCGTCGGGCAATATCCTGTTCAAAGACGACACGAAGGAACGCGGGAGTGAGTAATGGCGAACATTGATGTCGTCCCGAAACAGCGAAGTCACGCATGGCTCTGGATCGTCCTGGCGATCATCGTGATCGCCGCCGTCATCTGGGCCATTGGCGGAAGACGCACCGCGGCACAGCTGCAGCCATCTCCGTCGCATCTCGCCAACGTCTTGATGCGGGCGGAGGCGCTGCCAGCAGTCGCGTAGGTTGGGCGGAGGACGCGAGGCGATCGCGTCCTCCGCGCACGCCGACGTTTCGAGGCGCCAGTCCGCTCCCTGCCACTACGCGGAGGCGTGAAAGGTCGCGATGGCGCTCCACGTGGCCAGGCCGATGCCCTTCGCCAGCTGCGGCAGCTCCACCATGTTGTGCGACATGAAGACGAGCACCGATCCGTCGTTCGGATCCGCCTGCCACCAGCTCCCGTAGGCACCCGGCCATCCGACCGTGCCGATCCCTCCGCGGCAGCGGAGGACATCGGCGTGCTCGGGCTCAGTCACCACCGCGACGCCCATGCCGTAGCCGTGCCCTTGCGCGAAGAGTTCGCGTCCGAACATCCTCGCGTCCGTACGCTGTGCCGGTGTGAGCTGGTTCGACATCATCAGCGCGCAGGTCTCGGACCGGAGGACCCGAACGCCGTCAACGGATCCGCCTCCGACGAACAGCCGTGCGAAGGTGAGGTAGTCGTCGACGGTGGACCAGAGACCCCCACCGCCTGCCTCGAATGTCATCGAGTCTGGACGCTCCGCCAGCGCGTGTCCGCCCGGCGCCCGATGCAGCGTCGTCAGTCGGCCGGCTTCGTCGAAGCCTGTCAACGCGGCCCGGCGATACCGTTTGTCGTGCGGCACGACGAAACCCGTATCCTTCATGCCAAGCGGATCGAGCACGCGGTGCCGAATCACCGCACCGAGCGTCGTCCCCTCGATTCGCGCGATGAGGAAGCCGAGCACGTCAGTAGAGACGCCGTAGTGGAAAGCGGCACCAGGCTGATCGATGAGCGGCAGCGTCGCGAGTCTCTCGATCCACTCGTCCGGAGACAGCTCGTTGTCGATCTGACCTCCGAGCGTCGCGGCGCATGCGGCGGCAATTGGACCGCGATGAAACTCGCCGTACGTCAGTCCGGACCGATGCGTGAGCAGGTCCCGGAAGGTGATCGTGCGCGCGGCCGGGACCGTCTGGTCGAGAGGGCCGTCCGGATCGGTTAGCACGCGCACGCGTCCTAGTTCCGGCGCGACGTGCGTGATTGGATCGTCGAGGCCGAACCGGCCCTCGTCGAGCAACGTCAATGCAGCGACGGTCGTGATGGGCTTGGTGAGCGAGGCGATCCTGAAGATGGTGTCGCGAGTGACGGGCACGTCACGGCTGACGTCTCGTCGTCCTATGGCGATGTCGCGGATCGGCTGCCCCGCGCGCCGGACCAGAGCAACGACTCCGGCGAGCTCGCCCTTGGCGATGTGTTCGTGCAGCGTGGTTTCGAAAGGCGAGGTCGTGGCAGAGCGCGTCGGCATGATGTGTAGATTATTTTATAGATTGTCTATAAAATCAAGCCATGGCAACCGAGGCTCCTCAATCCCGCAGAAAACCGAAGGGAAACAAGCGCGACCGGACCCGAGCCACGCTTCTCGAGGCCGCTCGAGCCCTCGTTCGCGAGAAGGGTTTTGCCCGAACCACGTTGGAAGAGGTTGCGGCCCGAGCCGGCATGACAACGGGCGCCATTTATGGCAATTTTCGCAATCGCGACGAACTGTTTGTAGCCTTGGGGGATGCGTACTGGCCCCCCATCAAGCCGCGGATCGCGCCGGGCGCCACGCTCGCAGACGCCATGCGCGCGATCGCGGCTGCGACGATCGAGGCGCTGCCGGATCGGTCTCTCGTGGCCGTCGGCCGACTGACGGGGATCGCATACACGCTCGAACACGCCGAGCTGCGCGAGCGAGTGCACCAGATCACTGCCGCGAGATACGACTTCGGCGCGTCGTGGCTCGAGACGCTGGCGGATGGCGACGATCTCCCAATGCCGAAGGAGCACCTGGTCCGCGTGATCCATGCGCTCATGGAAGGTCTGGTCCTGCAACGCCTGCTCACACCGGAACTGTTTCCCGACGAGGTGATCTACGCTGCGTTCGGTGCGCTGGCTGCGGCGCCGCGCGCTCAGTCGGACGCAACTCGCACGGCCGGGCAGATGCCGCCCGACGACGCGGTGTGAATTCGCGAGGGGAGCGCGTATTGGCCGACGATCTAGAATCGTCGAATGGACCTCCAGTTGGCAGGCAGACGTGCCCTGGTCACGGGCAGCACTGCCGGCATCGGCTTCGCCATCGCGCGGACCCTCGCGGCCGAGGGAGCACTCGTCGTCGTCAACGGCCGAACGCAGGCGGCGGTGGACGCTGCTTGCGCCGGAATTGCCGAGACCACATCCCGGCCGGTTGAGGGGTTTGCCGGCGATCTGAGCCAGGCGGACGCTGCTGAGGCTGTGGTCCGGGCCTATCCAGACATCTCAATACTCATCAACAATCTCGGCATCTTCGAACCGAAGCCGTTCGAGGAGATTCCAGACGCCGACTGGACGCGATTCTTCGAGATCAACGTGCTCAGCGGCATCCGTCTGTCGCGTCTCTGCCTGCCGTACATGCGCGCGCAGAACTGGGGCCGAGTCATCTTCATCTCGAGCGAGAGCGGAATCCAGATCCCGGTTGAGATGATCCACTACGGAATGACGAAGACGGCGCAGATCGCGGTGGCACGCGGCATCGCCGAGTCGGTGGCCGGCACCGGCATCACCGTCAACAGCGTGCTCCCAGGCCCGACGCGGTCGCGCGGCGTCGGCGACTTCGTGGGTGCGCTGGCGAAACTGCGCGGCCAGACGATCGAAGACGTCGAGGCCGAGTTCTTCGAGAAGGCACGCCCGACCTCGCTGATCAAGCGCTTCGCGAGCCCCGATGAAGTGGCAGCGCTCGTCGCCTACGTCGCAAGTCCGCTGGCGTCGGCGACGACCGGCGCTGCACTGCGCGTCGACGGAGGCGTCGTGAGAAGTCCCTTCTAGCTCCGCTGGCGCTCGTCGCGGCAGAGGCTGCGTTGGCGCGACGTGCTCGGATCGCGGCCGGCCTGACTCCAAGTTCTGATACCATGCGGCCAATTCGGGCTGTGGAGGACGACATGACCCAGTGCACGCGACGCAGATTCCTGAAAACCGGGTTGGCCGCCGGGACGCTTGCAGTCTCAGGAAGTCTTCCTCTTCTCGCGCGGCGCGGAAGCGCGACCGACATGGTCACGCTGGGGAAGTCCGGCGTGAAAGTCACGCGGCTGGCGTTCGGCACGGGCAGCTTCAGCGGCCAGGTGCAGCGCGAGCTGGGGCAGGACGCGTTCACGCGGCTGGTGCGTCACGCGTACGATCGCGGCATCCGCTTCTTCGAGACGGCGGAATCGTACGGCGAGATGCACAAGATGCTTGGCGTCGCGTTGAAGGGCATCCCGCGTGACAGCTATCAGATCATGTCGAAGGTGACGACTCGCGAGGGTGTCGATCCGCAGCAGAAGTTCGACGAGCTCCGCCGTCTTGCCAACACGGAATACTTCGACATCATGCTGCTCCACTGGCAGCACACCGCGACGTGGCCGACCGACTCGGCACGCTGGCAGGATGGAATCCTCGAGGCCCAGTCACGCAAGGTCGTGGTCAGCCATGGCGCGTCGGTGCACGGACTCCCGGCCCTGCGACAGGTTCCCGGAAACAACTTCCTCCAGGTCGCGATGATTCGCATGAATCACACGGGGAAGAGCATGGACGCCGAGGACTATGCGACGCAGGGTCCGGGCAATGTCCCTGAAGTGGTCAAGCACGTGCAGGAGGTCCGCAAACAAGGCATGGGCGTGATCTCCATGAAGCTTGCCGGCGAAGGCACCTTCGGCCGCGAGGACCGTCAGAAAGCCATGAAGTTTGCGTTCCAGAACGCGGGCGTCGATTGCGTCACGGTAGGGTACAAGACTCCTGCCGAAATCGACGAAGCCATCGAGAACCTGAATCTCGCGCTCGCATAGCGTCTAGGCTGCCCGTTCGGGCATCTTCACTAGGGTCGCTGCGCGGGGAAACGTGCTCGTGCCGTCGTAGAAATCGGCTACGCGGTAACCCCCGCATCCCTCAGCCACGCGCTAGCCCATCAGAAGTAGACTTCCCTCGCGCGTGAACAACGCGAGCGAGGCGTTTGCATGACGACTCCAATCCGCAATCGGGCTTCTCGAACAGCGTTCATCGTCTTCGCGTTCGGCTGTATCAGTGCAGGTGCCGTACACGCCGCGAACGATGTTCACCCCATCGACGTCGACGATCTCCTGCGCATTCCTCGAGTCGCCGACGTGCAGCTCTCGCCGGACGGTCGCTCGATCGCGTACACCGTCGCCACGCCGAACATGGCCACCAACGAATCCGAGAGCAATCTCTGGATCGCGGACACGGCAACCGGCGAACCCAG
>JBKPMA010000253.1:0-6629 GCA_046731935.1 Acidobacteriota bacterium | reverse complement strand
GAGCACGAGGATCCGGCTCGGGCCGAAGAGGGCATAGGCGAGCAGAGGGACGATGGTGGCGTAGAGTCCGTTGATGCCGGGGATGCCAGAGGCCTCCGCATACGCGATGCCCACCGGCACCAGCATCGTTGTCATCACGAGACCCGCCACCAGGTCGCGCCGGAGCCAGGGCCACTGGTAGTGCCGCAGCATCACCAGTCCCGGAATCCAACGCCCCCACCCGGCGTG
The DNA here is from genome assembly GCA_046731935.1 of Acidobacteriota bacterium. Classification (GTDB taxonomy): domain Bacteria; phylum Acidobacteriota; class Vicinamibacteria; order Vicinamibacterales; family JAENWD01; genus CAVUPP01. The sequence continues at coordinate 6,401 of JBKPMA010000253.1, read as the reverse complement.
TGCCGGATGCAGGACTGGACGGTCGATGCGGCCCGGAGCGGGCGCCGTATCGGTCACGGCCAAGTACGCTCGGATAACGCGATGTTCCTGATCCGTGTCATATGGGGACGCCGAGCGTGCATGGGGACCACGTCCCCGTAGCAGACCATCTCGAGTCTACTTGTTGGCGTCGCGGATGCGAGCCGTGATCTGGTCGATGTACGTGAGCACCCCTGATTGGACCGATTCTGCCTGGACGCCGGGCGATCCGCCCGAAAGACTGCCTTTGTGGAACAGCGTCACGTCAACGAGGACGGGCGAGGACTGATACGACAGCTTGGCCGCGGTATGCGTGGTGAGAAAGACATCGTACCGCGACACGCACACGCCGTCGGCGACTGTCGCGGTCTTGATATTCACGTACACGTAGGTGTCGTCGTCGGAGTTGCGGCGGACCTGCAAGCCGCCGTCGGTCAGATGCTTGTAGACAAGACCTTCGATCGCTGTCTGGACGAGACCGCAGCGCGTGGACTGCGCACTCAGATCTTCGATGACAAGTCCGATCGTTGAAATGCCCTTGAACTCGGCTCCCGGCCTCGAGTTCAGTGCGTCGGAGGGAGCTGGCGTCGGCGGTGCCTGCCCCTGCGGTGGGGGCTGACTGGCACCGCCAGCCGGAATCGACCCAGCCTGACTGGCCGTGGCTGCGGCCGCAAGGTAGACCCGTGTCACGTGATCGCCTTTGCCGTGATCGATGAACTGTGCGTCAACGGTAAGACGGTCCGGTCCGGTGAGCCGCGAGAAGGCATACCGCAGCTGACGCCCTTGCTCCACTTCGTAGAGCACGACGAGCTGCGCGCCTTCCCAACGCACGATCGCCACGATGGGCACGCCGCCCAGATCGATGACCTCTTCCTTGCCGGTCGGATGAAAAATTCTGGATCGCCCGTGGTCGTCTGAGAAGGTGATGTCCGTCTCGCTCTGCGTGACCGTTACACTCGCCGGCGGCTCACGGACCTCGTCGGTCAACAGCCGAACGCGCCGGGCTTCGTCTTCACTTTCGGGGCGCATCATGCGCGAAGGCGGGCGGCGGCCCCGCGCACTCCGGTCGGTCCCGTCCTGACCTTCGATCGGTGGCACGTTGAAATCGACGTCGAATCCAACTTCACGCGGCCACTGGCTCAACGCGCGATTGAGCGTCCACTTGCCGGCCAGACTCGGCGGGGTCTGCGCGCCGGAGGATATGGGCCACGCAAGTACGCAGGCCACGCCGAGAAGGAGCGTCCATGCGACGTGTGGAAGTCGCATTCGTATTCGCGTTCGCACTTGTGCTCGCACGGCTCGACCTACCAGACTTTGCACACGCGCGCCGGAACCATTGGCTGGCCCGGCTTGCAGGAGAACGCCTTCGCGAACTCCGGGAGGTTCGACACCACGCCATTGATGCGATACCGGCCGGGCGAATGCGGATTGGTGGCCGCCATGAGGCGTTCGTCCTCCGGGCGCGTGTTCTCGCACGCCCATTGCGCCATGCCAACGAAGAACCGCTGATCCGGCGTAAACCCGTCCACCGGCTGCAGCTGAAGCGACTCGGTGGCCTTGCGCCACGCGAGATACGCGAGCCACGTCCCGCCGATGTCGGCGATATCTTCGCCCGAGGTCAACTTGCTGTTGATGTGCACCTCGTCTATGACGACGTATTGCGCGTATTGGTCCTGAACGCACTTCACGCGGTCGGTGAACGCGGCCGCATCCTCCTTCGTCCACCAGTCCTTCAAACTGCCCTGCGCGTCGAATTGCCGGCCCTCGTCGTCGAATCCGTGCGTCAACTCGTGTCCGATCGTGGCACCCGTATTCCCGTAGTTGGGTGCATCGTCCATTTTCGGATCGTAGAGCGGCGGCTGCAGCACACCGGCAGGGAAGTTGATGTCGTTCAGCTGCGGGTTGTAGTAGGCGTCCACAGTGGGCGGCGACACGTCCCATTCGGTGCGATCGACGGGCTTGCCGATCTTGGCGAGCTGGCGTCTGGCCTCGAAAGTCGCCGCACGCACGATGTTCCCATACAGGTCGCCGCGCACGACGTCGAGTCCGCTGTAGTCGCGCCACCGATCTGGATAGCCGACCTTGTTGACGACGGTGCCCAGTTTTTCGAGCGCTCTGGCCTTGGTCGCGTCACTCATCCAGGGGAGTGCGCGGATTTCCTGCGCCATGGCCTCTTCGATGTACTTCGTCATCTCGACCGTCTTCTTCTTCGTTTCTGGCGAGAAGGTCTTTTCGACGAAGACGCGGCCGAGCGCTTCACCGAGGTCGGCGTCGACCATCCGGACGCAGCGCTTCCAGCGCGGGGCTTGCTCCTTCACGCCCCGGAGGGTCTGCGAATAGAACTCGAAGTTTGCTTGATCGAATGGCTTTGCGAGCACAGCGGCGCGTGCCTCGAGCACGTGCCATTTCAAGTAGGTCTTCCACGCAGACAGCGGACGATTCACGATGAGGGCATTCAGTGCTTTGAAGAACGCCGGTTCGGTCACGTTGAAGGCGTTGACATCCGCCACGCCTTGCGCCGCCAGGAAGTCACCCCACTTGAACGCCGGCGTCAACTTGTCGAGGCCGGTGCGGTCCATCTTGTGGAGCAGCTTGTAAGGATCGCGCTTCGCGACATTGGTGAGAGATGCTTGCGCGAGCGCGGTCTCGAGCGCCATGACCGTGCGCGCGTGAATGGCTGCTCGATCGGACGGCTCGCCGAGCAGTCCGAACATCCGGGCAACGTGCGCGACGTATTTGCGACGGAGGTCGATGGAGTGGCGATCGGTCTTGGTGTAATAGTCGCGGTCTGGCAGGCCGAGGCCGCCGGCATCTGCGAACGCGATGACGCGTGACGAGTCGGCGAGATCCTGATTCGATCCGAAGCCGAACCCGAGGCCATCGTCGCCGAGCGACAGCTGCTGCCGCCCCATGTAGCCGGCCAGCTCGGTCTTCGACGCCAGCGCGTCGATCGCCTTGAGCTCGGTGAGCACGGGCGCCGCCCCGTCCGCGTCCACCTTCGCCTCGTCCATGCAGGACGTGAAGAAGTCGCCGATCTTCTGCTCCGACGGAGAACGCCCGGCGTCGGGACGAGCGGCCTGTTCGAGCAGTCCCCAGAGCAGCTGCTCGTTCTCGTCTGACAGCTTCGCGTACACGCTCCAGCGCGCCTGATCGGGCGGAATGGGATTCTTGGCCTGCCAATTCCCGCACGAGAACTTATAGAAGTCCACGCACGGATCCGTCGTCCGGTCGAGCGAGGTCACGTCGAGGCCGGGAGTGTACGGCAGCTCGGTCAGTGGACGCTTGGCCGACGCGGGCTGTACTGGAGCAGTCGCCGTCTGCGCACCGAGTACGGTGATCAACAGCGGCGCGAGCCCAACCGAGAGAAGAACACGGCGCATCGAGACTCCTTCGTCTGATTATGGTCGATTTGAAGCGTCCACATCGCGTGACCAACGGGTGACGAGCGGCGGGCGACTCGCGGTGATGGCAGTCTGGCGTGCTATCGTCGCGGCATGCGTACACGTGCTTTTTTCGCAGTGGCTGCAGCGATGCTGCTCGCGGTCAGCTGCGGTCAGCCGACCAGCAGCAACCCGGCCCCAGACGTCCGCACATTTCTCACCGACGCGAACTCGACCATGCTCCGACTCGGGATCGAACAGAGCCGGGCGGGATGGGTTCAGCAAACGTTCATCACCGATGACACCGAAGCGTTGAGCGCTCTGGCGAACCGCCGGTTCATCGACGCAGTCGCCCGGCTCGCGAAGGGCGCCACAGCCTTCGACAACGTGTCGGTATCCGCGGACGAGCGGCGTGAGCTCGACCTTCTCAAACATTCGCTCGTGATGGTCGCGCCCTCTGATGCGAAGGAGTCGGAGGAGCTCACCAACATTGCCGCGAAGCTGGAATCCACGTACGGGAAGGGCCGGTTCTGTGAGAACTCGGACAAGCCCGACACGTGTCTCAACATCGACGATGTGCGGAACGTGATGGCGACGTCGCGCGACGAGGCACGGCTCCGAAAAGTGTGGGAGGGCTGGCACACGATTTCCCCGCCCATGCGCACCGGCTACTCGCGATTCGTGGAGCTGTCGAACAAAGGGGCTCGCGAGCTCGGATTCGCTGACAGCGGCGCCTTGTGGCGAGCCAAGTACGACATGCCGCCGGACGATTTCACCAAGGAGCTCGATCGGCTGTGGAACCAGGTACGCCCGCTGTACCTCAAGCTGCACGCCTACATGCGCATGAAGCTGCGCGCGAAATACGGGAGCATCGTGCCCGCGGATGGTCCCATCCCCGCGCATCTGCTCGGCGACATCTGGGCGCAGGATTGGTCGAACGTGTATCCGCTGGTGGCCCCTCCTGGCGCGGATGCGGGGTACTCGCTCACGGAGATTTTGAAGCGGCGGCAGGTGTCACCAGCGGACATGGTGCGGACCGGGGAGCGCTTCTACTCGTCGCTCGGATTCGCTCCGCTGCCGGACACGTTCTGGAAGCGATCGCTCTTCACGCGTCCGCGCGATCGCGACGTCGTGTGCCACGCGAGTGCGTGGGACATCGATTTCGAGAGCGACCTCCGCATCAAGATGTGCATCGAACAAACGGCCGAAGACTTCACGACCATCCATCACGAGCTCGGCCACAACTACTATCAGCGGGCGTACAAAGACCAGCCGATGCTGTTCAGGGACAGCGCGAACGACGGGTTCCATGAAGCCATCGGCGACACGATCGCACTCTCGGTCACGCCCGAGTACCTGGTGAAGATCGGCCTGCTCGACAAGGCGCCAGAGGCCTCCCGCGACATCGGGTTGCTGATGACGCGCGCCCTCGACAAGGTCGCGTTCCTGCCGTTCGGCCTGCTCATCGATCAGTGGCGGTGGAAGGTTTTCGCAGGTGAAGTGAAACCTGACACTTACAACAAGGCCTGGTGGGATCTGCGGCTGAAGTACCAGGGCGTGGCGCCGCCCTCACCGCGAGGCGAGCAGTTTTTCGATCCGGGCGCCAAGTACCACGTGCCCGACAACACGCCGTACACGCGCTACTTCCTGGCAGACATTCTCCAGTTCCAGTTCCACCGCGCGCTGGCCAAGACAGCCGGATGCAACGGGCCACTGCACCGCTGCTCCATGTACGACAGCAAAGAGGCCGGCCGCCGTCTCAATGCGATGCTCACGATGGGTCAATCGAAGCCGTGGCAGGACGCGCTCGAAACCCTCACCGGATCGCGGCAGATGGATGCGACGGCGATCCTCGACTACTTCGCGCCGCTGGATCGCTGGCTCGATGAACAGTTGAAGGGGCAGAAGGTCGGATGGTGAAAGGTACAAACCGAAGGGCGGCAGAATGAAAGAATGGCCCAACCGGCGATTACTCGCCGGCCAGGCCATTGGTCATCCGCTAGTCGTCGATCGTCTGCGCTATCGCTCTACGAGCAGGTCGCTGCGACCATGCGCACCGACTGCACCTTCAGGCTGGGCTGGCTGCCCATCGAGCTCGTGCTGGACGTTCCGGCCGTTCCAGCCGTCGAGGACGAACCCGTCGAGGAGGCACCCGTCGAAGACGAACCCGGCTGGTCAGTCGACGGGGTGGTCGAACCCGTCGTGCCGGTGCTGCTGCTCGATCCGGACTTCATCGAATTGTCGACAGTACCGGAAACTTCTACCTTGTGTCCGACGTGATCCTTCAGCTTGCTGTCAGCGCCGACCAGCTTGTAGGTCTGGCCTGCCGCACTGGCGCTCGAGCTCGAGCCCGTGCTCGAACTTGCGCTGGAGCTGCTGCTCGAGGGCGACGTCGCCGAGCTGTCGGTCGAAGACGGGCTCGTGCTGCCCGCCGTACCGCTGGTCGTACCAGACGCGCCCGTTGACGCGTTCGACAACGTGAAGTTCCCGCTCTGGCCGGCCAAACAGCCGGTAACGGTGACGGTCTTGCCTGACGTGCTCGAGTAGCCCGAGGTACCGGCGGTCGATGAACTCGGATCCTGGGTACTCGGCGTGCTCGGAGCCTGCTGGGCCGAGACAGTCGCGACCATTGCGCAGGCCAGCGCCATGCTGGATGCGGTTGCGAACACTCGCTTCATTGTGACTTCTCCTTCAACTCGTTTTCCCGCTAATGGCGGAGCTGACAATCAGCCCGCGACAGTCATCACGCCGCCACTGATTGCAAGGGGCACGCCGAGATGTCACAGCAGGGCTGCGTGCTCGGCCACCGCGGCCGTAGGCGGCTCTGCTGCCAAAGGCAGCTGAAGCAGCGCTAAAGATGAACTTGATCGCGAGTTGAATCACTCGTGGATCGCCCGCGCTGGTGATCGTCCCGACGTTGGCTGCACCGAGTACAGCCGCAGGCGCGCCGAGCGGAGGCGTATTGAGCAGATTGAATGCTTCTGCTCTTACTTCGATCTGCTG
>JBKPMA010000252.1:0-5769 GCA_046731935.1 Acidobacteriota bacterium | reverse complement strand
AGACCGGATAGCGCCGCATGAAATCCGCGGTGGCCTCCAGTCCGTCGGCGGTCTTGTGCGCCGCTCCGGCGATTCGCCCGTCCGAATATTCCGATGCCTTGGCGTGAAGCTTCGAGGCTGTAGAGCTCAGTGTGTCGGCCGCCGCTTCGCGCTTGTCATCGATGGTGTCTGCCGCTGCCCGTCCTGCCGACTTGGCCTGGTCGAGCACGCGCGACGCACGATCGCTGACCCCCTCCGCTACCGAGGCCGCGTTGTCGTTGAATCGTTCATCCATAGGATTCTCCCGCCGCGGCTGATGCCCGGCACGTTCTTGTAGAGCAAGAGCAGGGCCATCGTGTCCGAGACGGTGCCAGGAGCGGCCGGGCAGCGATTAGTCGATCGCGAGCAGCTGACCTTGCTGCGGGAGGTGCTCAGTCACGGGTGCCGGAAGCGGTACTGGTGCCCACGTGACGACGTCCTGCCTGAACGCGAAGTGCAACCTGGCAGGCGACTCTTCGGCGGCGATCCCGTTGACCTGCAGCATCGAATTGACACGCACATCCGCGAGTGCGCCGTGCAGCAGCCACGGCCGATGATGGATATCGAGTTTGTAGGATCGCCCGTCCGCGTACTGGTGGTACAGGCAGTAGCGTTCGGTGAGGAAATGATCGAGCGTTCCCGGCCTGACGGGTGCGGCGGCACCGAGGGGGCCGTACACGGCTTTGAACGCCGCCTCGGGCGCTGACCGCCGCACGCTCTCATAGAGGACGCTGCCCCGTGATTGAGCGAGTGTGATGGCGGCAGTGTGATAGGGAAGGTTCAACAAGCGGCGCGCAGCGCCAACGGCCCATCGGGATGTCGCGTCCAGACTGAAGAAGTACACGCCGGGCTGGTCGTCGACCCGGACGTACGTTCGGACGTTCAGCTCCGGGAAGGCCGAGAGTCCAGGAATCGACGGGATGCCGCGCGGCGACACGTTGGTCATGTGGAACGCGACCACGGTGACCCACGCCATACCGTCAAAGAGATCCAGGTCGAACGTCCAGGGCACGCGGCATCGGACATCGGCCCGTGCCACCGGCCAGTGCGCCATCAGCAGATCGTTCCATGTCTGCGTCATCACCCACGGGCGCTCGGGCAGCGGCCAGGGCCGGTGATCGACGTTGTCTAGGATGCTCGAGTCGAAGTCATGGTTAATCATGCGCGTCGCCGTGCTTCACGAAGATGTCTTCGCGTCCCGAGCGAATCTCCATCCAGTGAGCCGCTTCGTCCAGCGCGTCGGGATCTTCGACGCCCGCAGCCTCGCCATCCGCGTCGCTGAGGCTCGCAAACAGCTTGCGCTGTCTCGCGAACTCTGCCGCGAGAGGCTCATAGATCTCCCGATGGCCGTCTGCACGGGGATAGTCGAGCAGGCCGTTGTAGCAGTGCCGATCGTCGTCCCAGCCGGGATGGTTAGCGATGGGATACCAGCAGAGGCCTTGCACCGGAACGCCTGACCGCAGCGCACGGCGCACCTCTTTCGCGATGTATCGCAGCCATACCGGCCGCGCCTCGTCTTCGATGCCCGTCTCCGCGATGAACATCGGCCGTCGATATCTCCCGTACACATCAGTGAGGAGCTCGGACACCGGCCGATAGCTCGAGCTCGACGGCTCGATCGTCGCGCCGGGTCCGCCGGGGTAGGTCCACTGATTGTGGATGTAATAGTTGAGACCGATCACGTCGAGGTAGTCGTCCTGCCCGCCGAGCTCCGGCCGGTCGCGGCCGGCGATCATGTCGAACGCCGCGTACTGCGCCAGCCGGTGCGCCTCGGCCGCCGCCGCGTCTTGAGGCCGTTCCGGATGCGCGACTACGTGGATCATCGGATCGGAATGGACGAACCGCGTGGCAGGATCGATCGCGCGCATCGCGCTCATCGACGCGATTGACGCGCGCACGAGCTGAAGCTTCAAGCGATCGCCCTGGCCGCGCTCGAACGGATTGAAAATGCCGACCTCGCCACCGGCCCAGGCGAGAAACGAGATCTCGTTGACCGGAACGACCCAGAGCGGTTCGTCCGTGCTCTGGCGGGCGAATCTTACAAATGCCCCCGCGAAGTATGCAAAGCGTTCAACGAACTCGTCGCTGAATACGTCGAGCCCATCCGGCCACCCGTAGTGCAGCAGATCCCAGATCGGCTGGACGCCCGTGGCCTGTGCAGCCTGCAGCATCGTGCGGACACTGGTGAAGTCGTAGATACCCTTTCTGGTCTCGATCAGGTGCCAGCGGAGCCCATCTCTGATCGTCAGGATCCCCAGACGCGCAAGCGCCGCATAGTCGGACTCCGCATGCCTCTCGTGTCCGGTCGCATCGATGACGTCGAGGCGGCGGCCGCTCGGGAGGCGGTGGGTGGAGCATTCGAATCCACCCATCAGAAAGCTGCGGAAAAGTGTCTGCTGGGAGTTGTGAGAGTCGCGAAGGTCCATGTGTTCGTCGTCGCGTCGGTCTCCTGGAGACGTAGCAAGGACAAGTCCGTCGGCCTAGAACGCGCCTTGCACAGATCCCGTGCGATGCACCTCAGCGTTCTGCGTTCTGACGAGCTCGATACGCTCGGACGGGGTTACCCGCGTCCTCAGCTCCGGCGGCAGTCGTGGTATTCGCTCAACGGCGCATGGGACTTCGCGATCGATCGAACTGGCAAATGGCGCACACCAGGCGATGTGGCGTGGACGGCCCGAATCATCGTGCCGTTTGCCCCCGAATCCGATGCGAGTGGCATCGGCGACACGGGCTTCTATCGTACGTGCTGGTATCGCTGCCAGGCCGTTCTGGCTGACGCCGCGGCGGATGGTCGGCTGATTCTCCATTTCGGCGCCGTCGATTATTCGGCCGCGGTCTGGGTGAATGGCGTCGCTGTGGGCTCGCACGAGGGGGGCTACACGCCGTTCTCGTTCGACGTCACGGCGCTCATCACCGCCTCCGGCGAGCTCGAGATCGTCGTACGCGCCGACGACGATCCGATCGATCTTGCCAAGCCGCGCGGCAAACAGGACTGGCAGCTGGAACCGCACTCGGTGTGGTATCCGCGGACGACCGGTATCTGGCAGACGGTCTGGATGGAACGCGTGCCCGAGACCTCGCTCCGGGTGATCCAGTACACGCCGAACCTGGTGCGATGGGAAGTGGGGATCCTCGCCCGAATCGGCGGCGTTCCCCCTGACGTGTGCCGTCTCGCCGTGACGTTGACGAGCCGGGGGGAACAACTCGCGTCCGACAGCTACGCCGTCGTCCGAGGCGAGGTGAATCGCGGGATCGCGCTCTCCGATCCGGGCATCGACGATTCGAGGAACGAGCTGCTCTGGAGTCCTGACGCACCGAACCTGATCGACGTGCAGCTCGATCTCTGGGGTGAGCGCGAGCAACTGCTCGATCAGGCCGTGTCGTACACGGCGCTCCGTTCGACGGCGACGCAAGGCGATCGATTTCTGTTGAATAACCGCCCTTACTTCCTGCGGCTCGTCCTCGATCAGGGCTACTGGCCGACGAGCGGCCTCACGGCCCCCAACGACGACGCGTTGAAGCACGACGTCACCCTCGCCAAGACCATGGGATTCAACGGCGTGAGGAAGCACCAGAAGATCGAGGATCCTCGTTACCTGTACTGGGCGGATCGACTGGGTCTGGCTGTCTGGGAAGAGATGCCCAGTGCGTACCGGTTCACGTCCGACTCGGTGAACCGGCTCACACGCGAGTGGAGCGACGCGATCGCGCGCGATTACAGCCACCCTTGCGTCATCGCGTGGGTGCCCATCAACGAATCGTGGGGAGTGCCGAATCTGCCGGACAATCCGACGGAGCGCCACTACGTCCAGGCGCTCTACCACCTGACGTGCACGCTCGACAAAACGCGCCCGGTGGTCGGCAACGACGGCTGGGAGAGCGTCGCCACCGACATCATCGGCATCCACGACTACGATGCGGAACCCGCCCGCATGGCGAAGCGCTACCGCGCGCAGGAGCTGCTTCCCCGGCTGCTGAAACGCGAACGCCCCGGCGGCAGGCTTCTCGTGCTGGAAGGCGCCAAGGCGGCGGATCAGCCGCTGATGCTCACCGAATTCGGCGGTGTCGCCTACGCACCCGAGCGCGCGGGAACGTGGGGGTACTCGCGCTGCGATACGCCGGCCGATTTCCTGCAATGTTATCGCGCGCTGCTGGATGTCGTCCGCGGCCTCTATGTCTTCGCGGGGTTCTGCTACACGCAGTTCACGGACACCTACCAGGAAGCCAACGGATTGCTCTTCGCGGATCGCACTCCGAAGGTGCCGCTCACTGCCATCGCCGCCGCGACACGAGGCACCGAGCCGCCGCCGGCGGGCGGGCTCGAGCAGCTCGCCTCCTCGATCGAGTGAGTACCGGCGAGGGTACGGATCTTGGAATGTACCCGGCATGTCCAATCCGCCATCGCGACAGCACTCCGACCTCATCTGCCTTTCGCACCTGCGATGGGCGTTCGTATTTCAACGACCACAGCATTTGATGACCCGCTTCGCTCGAGAACGGCGGTGCTACTACGTGGAAGAGCCGCTATACGATGCCGACGGCGCCGCGTCTCTCGAACTGAGAGCGGCTGACGGCCTCACGATTGTCACGCCGCACCTGCGTCGAGACACGAGCCCTGCGGCCGCGGTCGCCATGCAGCGCCATCTGCTCGATGGTCTGATCAGCGGCGAAGCGATCGATCACTTCGTGCTGTGGTACTACACGCCGATGGCACTCCCGTTCACGCGCCACCTGGAACCGGACGCCATCGTGTTCGACTGCATGGACGAGTTGAGTGCGTTCGCGCACGCGCCGCGCGAGCTGCTCGCGTTGGAAGACGAGCTGATGCGCCGTGCGTCGGTCGTGTTCACGGGAGGCCACTCCCTCTACGACGCCAAGCGCGAGCGCCATCCGAACGTGCACGTCTTTCCGAGCAGCGTCGATGTCGCACACTTCGCTCGCGCCCGGGAGGAGGGCCAGGATCCGGACGATCAAAGGCCGATTGGCCGGCCGCGGATCGGGTTCTTCGGCGTGATCGACGAGCGCATGGATCTGCCGCTCCTGGCAGGCGTCGCCGCCGCACGTCCCGACTGGCACATCGTGCTCATCGGGCCCGTCGTCAAAATCGATCCGGCCGTGCTGCCGGTGGCGCCAAACATCCACTATCTGGGTCAGAAGTCGTACGAGGATCTGCCCGCGTACATCGCCGGTTGGGATGTCGCGATTATCCCCTTCGCCCGGAATGCCGCCACGCGCTACATCAGTCCGACCAAGACGCTCGAATACATGGCGGCGGGAAAACCCATCGTCTCCACTTCCATCTGCGACGTGGTGCATCCGTACGGTGAAGTCGGTCTCGTGCAGATCGCTGACGACGTCGAGGCGTTCGTCGCGGCTTGCGAGGCGGCGCAGACCGAGGCAGGGATCTCTCGCCTCGCCCGCACCGATACGTTCGTACGCCACACGTCGTGGGATCGTACGTGGCGCGAGATGCGGGCACAGCTCGATCGCGTCACCGCAGTCAGGGCGTTCGTTCCGGCCCCGCGCCTCACAGCGCCTTCCCTGGCCGACGCCATCTGACGGAGAGCTTCAATGATTGACTATCTCGTGGTCGGCGCCGGCTTTGCCGGTGCGACAATAGCGGAGCGTCTCGCAGTCGACGCCGGCAAACGTGTGATCGTCTGCGACCGCCGCCCTCACGTGGGCGGCAATGCCTACGATCACTACGACGCGGCCGGGATCCTGGTCCACAAGTACGGACCGCACATCTTC
>JBKPMA010000251.1:0-3429 GCA_046731935.1 Acidobacteriota bacterium | reverse complement strand
GATCGGCGCCTACCAGTTCGTTTACGACGTGACCGAGCGGCTTCGTGCGCAGGAGCGTCTGCGGGCGGCGGAGGACGCACTCCGTCAAGCGCAGAAGATGGAATCGCTCGGTCAGCTGACCAGCGGGGTGGCGCACGACTTCAACAACCTGCTGGCGGTGTTCGCCACCAACCTGCAGCTGCTCGAGCTCACGGGCCAGGCCGCGAGCCCCCGGATGCTCGAAGCCATGCGGCGCGCCGTCACACGCGGTACCGGTCTGACCCGACAGCTGCTCGCCTTCTCGCGTCGGCGTCCGGTGAACGTCGAATCGATTGATATCGTCGCCCAGCTGACCGGCATGCGGGCGATGCTCGACGCCACGCTGGGTGGACAGATCGGAATCGACACGCGGTTCGGCTCCGGAATCTGGACCGTGGAAGGTGATCCCGGCGAGATGGAGCTGGCGATCGTCAACCTCTGCGTCAACGCCCGCGACGCCATGCCCGCCGGCGGCTCGATCACCATCACCGCGGACAATGTCCGCATCGAGGGTGAAGGCGCTGGAGAGTTCGTGATGATTTCCGTGGCGGACACGGGGGTTGGCATGCCCCCTGACGTGCAGGCGCGGGTGTTCGAGCCCTTCTTCACGACGAAGGAGATCCACAAAGGATCAGGACTCGGCCTGCCGCAGGTCTACGGCTTCGCACAGCAGTGTCTCGGCCGCGTGGCCATCAAGAGCACAGTCGGCATCGGCACGACCGTCACGCTGCTATTGCCGCGGTCGCTCAAAGCCTCGGTCGGCGCGGTAACCAGCGCCGATGCGGTTCGCCTGGCTGATGCCAGCGCACGCGATGATAGACGGCAACCGGTGCTAGTCGAAGACGATCAGAAGGTCCCGGCGTTGGCACTTGTGAGCTGCTGACAAGGCCAGGTCCTGCATGGCGAGTTGCGCGCTGTACGACTTGACCCTGGCGGCAAATGGGTTGAGCGCTACACCGACTTGCCCAGCATCACCGTTGGTTTGATATCGGTGAACCTGGCGACATCGGTGCGGACGTCGGCCATCGCTGGATTGGCGAGCGCAGCCTGCAAGGCTTCGGGCGAGGCAAACTGGAAATGAGCGATCATCACGTACGGTGGCGCGACATCTCTCATCGGCACACCCTCGATCAGAATGACGCTGGTGGCACTCATGACCTTCATCGCCAGCGGGATGTGGGTAGACCGATAGTAGCTGGTATCGAACCGCGCACCCTCGTGGTTCGGATAGATCACGTTCAGACTCATGGTCGGTTCCGATGCCGCGCTCGCCAGATCGGACGACACGACCGTCATCGCGCCAACGCTCGTCGCCGCACCCCACATGAAATCGCGTCTGTTCAGCACCGTTGTCAGCTCCTTCGTGGCGAGCTTAGCCGATCTGCCCTCGTGTGCCTGTCGCAGCTGAGCTGGTAAGGGTCGCGAGCTCATTCTTAGCTCTCGATCCGGTCCGGCGGGCTGCCGCCTATCAGCGCCGAGAAGACCCGTACAGCATCTTTTGCGTCGATGCGACTCCGCTCCTCTGCATGAGCGCCTCGGCCTCCGCTTCGGACAGCTTGCGGCCCACCGCGTCCGGTGCGTCGGCGAACGACCATGCGGCCACACCCATCACCGCGGTGTCGATAGCCAGCAACCGTGGATCGACCTTGTCGAACGTGTCGGTGACCGCGTGATGGTGGATGTCGTACTCGCCCGGCTCGACGCGGAGCGTCAAGGCCGGAACACCCACGACGACGAACGGGGCGTGATCCTGGTCGAAGCGGGCGTCGAGGGAGACGCTGGCAGCACCAAGGGACGTCAGCGGTGCCAGCATCGTTCTCGCGCTCGTCTCGAGATCAGTCCGGCCGTGAAGCTGGAATCCTAGGGGTGCCTGTGGACCTTCGTCCATGATCATGACCGTCTTCAATCGATCCAGTTCGTTCTCGTGTTCGACGATGTAGGCGCGCGAGCCCAGACAGGCCTGCTCCTCACCGGAGAAGAACGCGAAACGGATAGTGCGGCGCGGCGTGAGTCCGAGTGACTTCAGAATGCGCGCCGCTTCGAGCACGGCGGCGACTCCTGCCCCGTCATCGTTGGCGCCCTCGGCCAGGTCCCAGGAGTCGAAATGGGCCCCCACCAGTACGACTTCGTCTTTCAACACGGCGCCCGGTAGATCGGCGATGACGTTGCGCTCGCGATATGCAGCGGTGTCGAACGTGTTGCGTACATCGAGCGCGATTGTGACTGGCCCCTTGCCGAGGAGACGGCGGAGCAGCAAGGCGTCCTCGCGAGCCACCGAGAGGACCGGCAGCGGGCCCTTCGGATAGAACCCGAAGCTAGAGGTGTACAGCATCCGGCCGGGTTTGTCCGACGGGATGAGCATCGCCGCGGCTCCCGCCGCGGCCAGTCGCTGCGCGATCAACGCGCGCATCACGACCAAGGCGTCCGCGCCAACCTGCTTCGGGTCGACGACCACGATCGCGCCGCGCACGTCGTCGGGTGGCACCCAGTCGCGCGAGGCCGGTACGCCCGCGTCACGAAGCGGGGCGGTGATCTCGCCGGCCGTCCCGGGCACCCACCCCATGGAGCCGACGAGGATCCGACGGGCGATTGGCGCCACGATCCGACCGCTGGCGGGACCGCGCTGCCAGCGCGACTCGAGCGGGTACTCCTCAACATGCGCGTTCTCGAAGCCCGCACGTTTGAGTGTCGCGAGGATCAGCTCCGATGCGGCCCGGTTCTGTGGCGAGCCGGTTACGCGGCCGCCAATCGTGTCGGTGAGCGTCTCGAGAAAGGCAAGCGCGCCGCCGCGGGTAAGTGCCGCGCCCGTGATGAGCGCCGCCACGTTCTCTGCAGCGCGCGGCGTACAGACCGCCAGGGTGATGCCAACGCCAACCAGCCACCACCGTCGCAGCGTCATGCCAGTTCCTCGGGGAAGGGTGCTCGTCGCCTCGCGAGCACGAACATTCGGCGTTGTAGTGCGGACAACAGCCAACCGTGAACTATAGCGGAAGGGCGAGGGGTGGCTGCGAAGCGGCTTCGGCGGCTGGCCGTAGGCGTCAGATGCGAACGGCGAAATCGATAAAAAGCCTCGGCAAATTGATGGAAATGTGATATAATTACTAACGGAGATTCATTTCTACTCGAAGAAATTCCTGACATGGAGGACATTGTGAGACTGGAGACCGAACAGATCGTCTACCGCGATGGCGACGCACAGCTCACTGGGTCGCTGGTGATCGATGCGGAGCGTGCCGCCAAACGGCCGGCCGTTCTCGTCGTGCACGGCGGCGCCGGACTCGACGACCACGCACGCGGGCGTGCGCGACGCTTCGCCGAGGCCGGGTTCGTGGCGTTCGTGTGCGACATGTATGGCGAAGGCGTGACCGGAAACCGCGAACGGATCATCCGCCACATCGGCGAGCTCCGGAC
>JBKPMA010000250.1:0-5728 GCA_046731935.1 Acidobacteriota bacterium | reverse complement strand
GATCAGGAGACTCGTCGTGCCCGACGACACGAGGAAACAGGTATTGAAGCGTCCGCCGCTGCCGAACGCGTCACCGGTACCGATGCACTCGAACGTCAGGTCCATGTGCGAGAGCGCACGCGCGGCAACGCGCGAGCGGTTGGCGGAGATGGTAGCCTCGCCGGCGCCGAAAACGAACACCCTTTCGGATCCGGCAGCTTCCGGCGGTTCCGGCCGATACAACGATCCGTGGGTACCCAGGACGCAACCGACCGCAGTTTTGTGCAGACCTGTCGCTCATGTGGCCGTCAGGTGCCACGCCACGTGCGCCGTTGCCGGTGTGGCGTCGCGCTCACCTCGAATGCCGCGGCCGCCGGTGCGGCGCCTGCCGACGGTGCCCGCAGCAAGTGGACGGCGCTGATCCTGGTGGCGCTCGTGGTCGGCGGTGCGTGGTTTCTCTATACGCGAACCGGGCCGCCGCGCAGCGCGGTACTGCCAACCCCAGCAGAACCGCCGCAATCCGTCGGCGTACCCCCGATTCACGATCAAGCACCGTCCACGAACGACGCGAGCGGATCCACGCCGCCTTCGTGGCCGTCGAACGTGCCCTACGTCTCGAGCACGCCGCCGCCCGCGGCCACGTCGCCGTCGATGACGCCAGCGGCCGTGCCCGCGTCCAACAGGTCGCACACTGCGGAAGAGGTCGTGGCTTTGGCGCTCCCGGCCGTCGTGCTCGTGGAGACGCCGAGCGGCAAGGGCACCGGCTTTTTCGTGAACTCCGACACCGCGATCACAAACGCTCACGTCGTTCAGGGCTCTGGCTACGTGACACTGGTCTCCGCAGGGGGCGAGCGCACCTCCGCCCGCGTGGCGACCTACGCGCCGGATCAAGATCTCGCCGTCCTCAAGGTCAGCGGCGGCCACGGCAACGCCTCTCCACTGACGCTCGGCACGCTCGGTGACGTCCGGGTCGGTGAAGAGGTGCTTGCGATTGGCGCTCCGCTCGGCCTCCAGAACACGGTGACCCGTGGAATCGTGAGCGCGGTCCGGCGCTCGGGCAGCATGACGCTCATACAGACCGACGCGGCGATCAATCCGGGCAACAGCGGGGGGCCGCTGCTCGATCAGTCCGGACGAGTCGTCGCCATCAACACGATGAAGGTGTCAGGGGCGGCCGAGTCGCTGGGATTCGCGATTGCCGCAGACCACGCCCGCGCGCTCATCGAGGGCGGATCGGCGGCAGTCCCCGCAAACGCCCGTCTCGGCGATCTCGCGCCACAGCCGGCGGAGGCCGAGGGATCTGAGGAATTGAGAGACGGCGGAGAAGCAGCTTTCGAGCAGGTCGTCGCCGATGCGGCCCGCCGCGCTGACGCGCTCGACGATTATTGGACCCGCATCACACACGGTTGTCTCCCCAAGGTGCCCCCGGGGTCCGGCGATCGCGAGTGGTTCGTCGTGTTCGAACCGTCGTTCCCACGTGACAGCGTCAATCCCGCGTGCGCCGACATGTTTCACGATTTCCTGCAGGCGACCAGCATGCTGCGCACACGCATGAGCGACGCCGACGACGCGGCCCGCCGTGCGGGCGTGTACCCAGGCACACGCCGCGAGATCCGGTCGAAACACCGCTTGGCATGGGACGGATGGGAACGCTGAGCCCCCTCAATTCGAATGGCGGATTGCGGATTGCGGAAGCCGGTTGAAGTTCTAGACGGCCGCCGAACTATCAAACTCGAGGGCCAATCGTCATCCGTCAATCTGCCTTCGTCATTGCAGGAGCCAGTACGGCCGCTCCGGTCTCGGTCGCCTCGTGCGCGTCGAGATTGTCGTACCACGTGAACTTGAGGATGACCGTGGTCACGGCGACAATCCCAAACGCGGTCAGAGCCCCATCGAATCTTCGGATCACGATGTAGACCGGCAGGGCCACCAGGCTGGTCTGCCACACGGTGCCGACGACGATGTTGAACATGTCGCGCAGGAAATCGCGATTCGGCTGGAACGCCGGATCCTCGGCCTGAACCTTGGCCAGGATGGGGCCCCAGAATCCCCAGGGCCGCACGCGCTTGTAAAAGGCCTTCAGCAGCTCGTCGTCTTCGGGCTCGGTCATCAACGTTCCGGCCACGCACCCGATCAATCCGATCACGAGAATGATCGGGAACGAGTTCAGTGCTGACACGGTTGGCAGCGCGAAGGGGAGCACCATCGACGCGCCGATGCCGGCGACCATACCCCAGAAGTACCCGTAGCCATTGAAGCGCCACCAGTACCACTTCAGTACGTTCGACGCCGTGTAGCCGCCCCACAGCGCCGCGACGATCCACTTGATGACCTCATCGATCGACTGCACGAACCATCCCACCGATATACCCAGGATGACGACGGCAAGCGAGCTGACGTAGCTCATGCGCACGTACGTGGATTGGTCCGCATGCGGATTGATGAAGCGCTTGTAGATGTCGTTCACGATGTACGGCGGTGCGGCGTTGACTGTGGCCGCGAAATTCGACATGAACGCTGCGAGCAGGCCGGCGATAAGCAGCCCCATCAACCCTGCCGGCACGAAGCGATTCAACGTGTAGGGCAGAATCATCTCGAAGTCGAGATGGCTGCCGACGCCGCGGAGCGTGTCGCTGTAGAACACGAGCGCTAGGACGGTGAGTCCCGTGATCAGGAAGTAGCGCGGAAAGATCAACACGACATTCACCCACGCATTCATCAGCGACGCTTCGCGCGGACTGCGCGTCGAGAGAATGCGCTGCATGTCGTAGTTGGGTGCGGGTCCGGCCGCGCTGACGAGCGTGCCTTTCAGCAGCAGCATCATGAAGAACAAACCGAACATCGAATAGCCGTCGTCCGCGATCTTGCTGGTCACCGACGGCATCAGCTGAGACCAGTCCAGATCCAGACGCCAGCCGAACCAGATGTTGTCCCACCCGGCGGGCACGGCCTTCGCCAGTGCTTCAGGCGTGACTTCCGTCATGGCGATGATGCCGAGAACGATCGAGGCGGTCGACAGGATGCAGAACTGAATCACTTCCGTGATGACGACGCTGAACATCCCGCCTTTCACTACATAGAAGGTGGTAATCGCCATCAGGATGAGGGCGTACTCGTTCGCGCTCAGATGCCAGGGGAGGAAGTCGGTCGCGAATTTGCCGATCCCCTTGAAGGCGTACGACAGGAACGCGACGACGCTCACGAGCGCGAAGACGACCACGATGAGATGCGAGAGCTCGGCGCCGCGGCCGGTCCCGAACCGGGTCTTGATCCATTCCGCCCCGGTCATCGCGCCCGACCGGCGAAGCCAGCGCGAGAGATAGGCCGCCAGGAAGATCTGATTGAACACCGGCCAGAGCCAGGGAATGAACACGCTCTTCAGGCCGTACACGAACATGATGTAGACCAGCCACATCGTGCCGGCGATATCGAACATGCCCGACGCGTCAGAGATGCCGAGCACGTACCAGGGCATCACGTTCCCGCCGAGGAAGTACGATTTCAGGTCGCGGGACGCCCGGCGCGAGACCCACCAGCCGACGAACACCGATGTACCCAGATAGGCGAGGATGATCGCGATATCGATGGCGTGCAGGTGCACTGGTCACCTCGGCCGATGGCCGACTGAGTGGGATAATGCGCCCGGCGATGGCCGGCCGCTCGAGTGGTCTGACGACCGCGGCGCATTGTAACCGACCCCGACAGTTCGGGCCGTGAGCCGTCAGCCATGAGCCCTCGTATGTCCCAGTCCGCGAGCTTCCCTGACGACTTCCTGTTCGGTGCGGCGACGTCCGCGTATCAGATCGAAGGCGCCGCGCGTGACGACGGACGCGGCGAGTCCATCTGGGACCGCTTTTGTGACACACCGGGGCGGGTGCTGGACGGGTCGTCCGGCGCCGAGGCGTGCGACCATTATCGGCGGTGGCCCGACGACATCACGCTCATGCGCGGACTGGGCATTCAGGCCTACCGCTTCTCAGTGGCGTGGCCGCGAGTCGTTCCATCGGGGCGGGGCGTGGTCAATGCACGCGGCCTGGATTTCTACGACCGCCTGGTGGACGGGCTGCTTGCGGCCAGAATCCAGCCGTTCGTGACGCTGTATCACTGGGACTTGCCCCAGGCGCTGCAGGATCGCGGCGGGTGGGCGGCCCGGGAGACCTCGGAGGCGTTCGTCGAGTACGCGGACCACGTCAGCCGGCGTCTGGGGGACCGGGTGCGCGACTGGATCACGCACAACGAGCCGTGGTGCATCAGCATTCTGAGCCACGCCCTCGGCGTGCATGCCCCGGGGATCGAGGACTTGCGGACGGCGCTCGCCGTCGCCCACCACGTCCTGCTGTCGCACGGACTCGCGGTGCCTGTCATCCGCGCCAACGTGCCACAGGCGCGGGTCGGAATTACCCTCAACTTCGAAGTGAACCTGCCCGCGTCTCCGAGCGCGGCCGACCACGACGCGGCCCGGCACGGCGACGGCGCCTTCAACCGGTGGTTCCTTGATCCCATCTTCGGCCGGCGTTATCCGGCCGACATCGTCGCCGACTACGAGTCGGGCGGCCGGCTGCCGGGCGGCGCACTGGAGGCCGTTCGTCCCGATGATTACGCCATCATGTCGGTGCCGACGGATTTCCTCGGGGTGAACTACTACACGCGGCAGATCGTGCGGAGCCAGGCCGTCCGGGACTCGGACAATCTGCCCGTGACGCTGGTGCGATCGCCCGAGGCGGAGCGGACCACCATGGGCTGGGATGTCTATCCGCAGGGCCTGTACGACCTCCTGTGCCGGCTTCACTTCGAATACGGCCCGTCCGCCATGTATGTGACCGAGAACGGATCGGCGTTCGTTGACGTTCCAGATACGCACGGTCGCGTCGAGGACGCGCCACGGCTGGCGTACCTGCGCGACCACCTGGCCGCCGCGCGCCGCGCGATCGATGCCGGCGTGCCGTTGAAGGGCTATTTCGGCTGGTCGCTGCTCGACAACTTCGAGTGGGAGCGCGGGTATACGCAGCGATTCGGGCTGGTGCGAGTGGACTACGCGACGCAGGCCAGGACGCCGAAGGCCAGCGCGGAGTACTACGCCCGGGTCATCCGCGAGCGTCGAGTGCTGGACGCGTGAAATCGATTGCGTTGCGTCCACGTGAATCGGCTACCAATCACCGGGTGATGGGTCGCCGAATGTTCTTCAGGCAGGCGACGGTGCCCGCGGCGGTCCTCATCCTCTTCGCATCGAGCCCGAGGCAGCACCTGCGGGCGTCAGACGAGGTGCGGCCCGTCCGCGTGGCGGCGAGCCGCGAGTCGATGGGGTGCGTCTACTCGATCGTCGCGTACGCGCTCGATCCCGACCGAGCGAAGCCGGCGCTCGAAGCGGCACTCGACGAAGTGGATCGCATCGATCGGCTCGCGAGCCTCTACCGGCGCGACAGCGCGCTCTCCCGCCTGAACGCGGCGTCTGGCGGTCCTGCGGTTCCCGTGGACCACGAGCTGTTCGACCTCATCGCGGAGGCGATGACGTACAGCGTGGACTCGAGCGGAGCCTTCGACGTGACCGTCGGCCCGCTGCTCAGAATCTGGGGCTTCTTCGATGGCGCCGGGCGCGTGCCTTCGGCGGAGGAGCTCGCTCGTGCACGGCGGCGGGTCGGTTACCGTCACGTGTCGCTCGACAGCGGCACGCAGACGATCCGTGTCGATCGACCAGGCATCGAGATCGATCTCGGCGCGATTGCGAAGGGCTACGCGGTCGATCGTGCGG
>JBKPMA010000249.1:0-6875 GCA_046731935.1 Acidobacteriota bacterium | reverse complement strand
GGCGACGATCGTGCGCTGCTCGGACCCCAGATCGATCCATAGCTTCGCCAGCTTCTTCGACTTGGGGACGCGCTCGGCCGTCAGGACCTTGGCGACACGGAGCTGTACCTTGGCGAACTCATCGATCGAGATCCGCTCGTCGGCACCTGCAGAGGGCCGGGCCTCAGACGCAGGTGCCGGCGATGGAACGGCGGGTGCGGCAGCCGCAGCCGGTGCGGGTGCAGATGGCGTAGTGTCTGGACGATCCGTCACTTGTGACTCCGTAGGTTGAGACGTCGCAGATGGCCGCTCACCTTCGAGCCGCGGCCACAGATTGGGGCCCTTCACCAGCGTGCGGGGGCGACTCGCCTGCCACGCCGCGTCGCTGGCGAAGCGCAACGCCGATGCCGGACGATCGTCACCAGCGCGCCGAAGGATCTCTGCGCAGGATCCGGGCATGACCGGCGACAGGAGCACCGCCGCGACACGGACGGCTTCCGCCGCGTCGTACAGGACCTGCGAGAGGCGATCGGCGTTGGCAGCATCACGGGCCAGCACCCAGGGCTGCGATTCCGCAATGAATTCGTTCGTCGCGTCGATCAACCGGAACGCCGCGGCCGCACCTTCGTGCAGCGCGAATCGGTCCATGGCAGCCCGGTAGCCCGCAGCCGCCTCTGTGGCGACACTCTGCAGGCGGCCCGACCCCAGCGAGGTCGGCTCCACGCGCAGCTGGCGGTACTTGTCGGCCATCGCCGTGACGCGGCTGACGAGATTCCCCAAGTTGTTCGCGAGATCGACGTTGTAGCGCTCCTCGAAGCGCTCCCATGAGAAATCGCCGTCACCGCCGTATGGAATCTCCTTCACCAGGTAGAGCCGAAGCGGATCGGCGCCAAGCCGGTCTGCCGCGTCGAGGGGATCGACAACGGTACCGAGCGACTTGCTCATCCGAACGCCCTTCAGGTGCACCCAGCCATGGCCGAACACCTGACGCGGCACGGCCAACCCGGCACTCATCAACATTGCGGGCCAGATCACACAGTGGAAGCGTGTGATGTCTTTTCCCACGATGTGGAGATCCGCCGGCCACCACTTCTCGAACAGCGCGTCATCGGTTCCAAATCCGACCGCCGACGCGTAGTTGATCAGTGCGTCGAACCAGACGTAGACGACGCTTTCGGGATCGAACGGGAGCGGGATGCCCCACGACTGCCCTGCGCGGCTGACCGAAATATCCTCGAGGCCGCTTTCGACGAGGCGCAGGATTTCGTTTCGTCTGACGTCAGGCTGGATGAACGTAGGGTTTGCGGCGTAGTGATCGAGAAGCGGTTGCTGATACTTCGACAGCCGGAAAAAGTAGTTCTTCTCGCGGATCCAGTCGGGCTTGGTGAAGTGAATGGGACACAGGCCGTCTACGAGATCCTTCTCCTGTTTGAAGGCTTCGCACCCCACGCAGTACCAGCCTTCGTAGACACCTTCGTAGATATCTCCGGCGTCACGGCAGCGTTCGACGAGCCGTTGGACGCCTGCGCGATGGCGTGGCTCTGTTGTCCGTATGAAATCGTCGAACGACACGTCCAGGCGCTTCCACACCTCGCGGAAGACCTGTTCCATGCGATCGCAATAGGTGATCGGATCCTCGCCCAGCTCGCGGGCACGACGGAACACGTTCTGCGAGTGCTCGTCGTTCCCCATCACGAACCGGGTCTCGAAGCCGTTCAGCCGTCGATCGCGCGCGATGACGTCGGCCGTGATTTTCTCGTAGGCCGTCCCGAGGTGCGGACGGCTGTTCACGTAGTCGATCGCAGTCGTCAGAAAGAAACGCATCAGTGGGTCCGCCGATCCAGCCAGGCTTTCATCGCGGCGGCCTGCACGTCCTTCACGGGAAGTCCGTGCTCCCTCGCGAGCCGAGCGCAGTCCTCGAACTCTGGTGCCGCGTTGAGTACGATGCCCGCGCGGCGCGCGAGTTTCATCCGCAGGGGTCCGAGGGGGGTGTCGATGGTCACCAGCTCGCGGTCCAGCCGGTCGCGGTTCATCTCCTGGTAGCGCACACCGATCGTTGTCGTCTCCCGGAAGAGAACGCTGGTGAGCGCCTCGCGCTGCGACGGAGCCGCGAGCACCGTGACGAGCGTGCCGGGCCGGTTCTTCTTCATCTGCACGGCCTGGTAGAACACCTCGAGCGCTCCGGCCTCGAACAGCGTGTCCATCAACACGCCGAAGATCTGCGGGTTCATGTCGTCGGTCTCACAGGTCAGTTCGACGATCCGCTCTGTCGTCGCCGTGTCCGACGACTCCCCCACGAGGACGCGGAGCACGTTCGGTGTGTCGGCGAAGTCCCGATGGCCAGCGCCGTAGCCAACCTGCGACACCCGCATCGCGGGCAGTGGTCCAAACGCATGTGCGTGGCCAGTCAGGAGCAGCGCGCCCGTCGGCGTCAGCAGCTCCGCCCGGGGACCGTGCGAGTAGATTGGCGCGTCGCCGAGCAGGCTGACCGTGGCCGGCGCAGGCACGGGAAACACGCCATGCGCCGAGTGCACCATCCCGCCGCCCACGTTGATGGGCGACACGACAATCCGATCCGCCTTGAACGACTCGAGCGCGAACACTGCGCCAACGATGTCGATGATGGAGTCGAGGGCGCCCACCTCGTGGAGATGCACGCGCTCGACCGGCATCTGGTGGATGGCGGCCTCGGCCTCCGCCAGGCGGTTGAACAGCGCCGCGGCTCGCCGTCGTCCGTCGGCAGAGAGTGCCGAACGTTCGATCAGCGACAGGATTTCGGGCAGGCTGCGATGAGCGTGACTCTGTTCATGCGCGTGCTGGTGTTCATGCGCGTGGTCGTGTTCGTGCGTGTGCTCGTGACTGTGGCTGTGCGCGTGAGTATGACTGTGGCTGTGGTGCTCGTGGTGATGATCGTGTGCCTGCGCCGGGCGCGCAGGTGGGTGGTCGGCGTGTGTGTGTGCGGCGTCCGCGTCTGCTGGAGTCACCGCAGCGCGCTCGATCAGACGAAACTGTGTCGCCGACACGCCTGCCCGGAGCACGCGGTCCGCGGCCAGTTCGTATTCGGCCAGACCTAGACTGCCGAGCGCATCGCGCAAGGCCGCCAACGGGAGCCCGGCGTCGAGCAGCGCGCCCAGAATCATGTCGCCAGAGGCGCCGTTGAAGCAGTCGAAGTAAAGGATCCGCATCGGGAATCCTTGATCTTACCCTACCGAGTGCGGTCGTCCGCCCGGTTAGCCGCAGGCGCCCGTTTCCCGGAGGCTCACATATCGCGCATCGGCCAGGATCAGATGGTCCACGACATCGATTCCCATCAACCGCCCGGCATCGACCATCCGTCGCGTGACCGCCAGGTCGTCTGGACTCGGCGTCGGATCGCCCGAGGGATGGTTGTGGAACAGCACAATCGCACCGGCCGCGCTGAGGGCCGCCTCCCGGAACACCTCCCTCGGCAGAATCACGGTCGCATCGATACTTCCGACACTCACGACGGTCACCTTCAGCAGGCGATGCTTGACGTCGAGCAACACGACCCCGAAATGCTCCACGGCCCGGCCGCCGAACTGGGGCAGCAGAAATTCCGCAAGGTCGCGTGCGGTCCGAAACCGCTGGCGATCGCCGGCCGCCAGTAGCGACCGGCGGCCGAGCTCCACAGCGGCGAGCACACGACCGGCCCGTGCCTGGCCCAGCCCGGGCACGTGCGAGAGCTGCGCGAACGACGTGCGCGCCAGGCCGCGCAACCCTCCCGTTCGAATCAACAGGATGTTGGCGAGCGCCATGGCACCGACCCGCGCGCTGCCGTGGCCAATGACGATGGCCAACAACTCGTTGTCGCCGAGCGACGAAGGACCGACGCGTGCAAGCTTCTCGCGCGGCCGGTCGTGGGGCGCCAGATCCTGCAAGCGCGGACCGGATGCCGCTTCGGTCTCCGCCGTCACTTGCGTATACTGAGCGCCGATGCGCGTCTTCGACCGTGCGGCCTGGGCCGCTGTCCTCTTGGCCATCGTGCTTGCCGCCGCTGGCTGCGGCGATCCTCCCACCAAGGAAATGAATCAGGCGCAAGGCGCGATCGATGCAGCACGGGCGGCCGGCGCTGAACAGTACGCCACGGACGAATACAAGGCGGCGGTCGACGCACTGCGCCGTGCGCAGGACGCGGTGACGCAACGCGATTACCGGCAAGCCCTCAACGATGCGCTCGACAGCCGCGAACGCGCACAGAACGCCGCACGGGAAGCCTCCAGCCAGAAAGCGCAGGCCCGCAGTCAGGCGGAGCGCCTCGTGGCCGAAGTGACGACCGCGCTGGCTGCGGCGACCGGCCGCTTGGACACGGCACGCACCGCCAAAGTGCCACCCAAGGCGCTCCAGACCGCCCAGGACGTGGTCACGTCTACGCAGCGGGCCTTGCAAGAAGCGGGGACGGCGCTCGGGCAGGAAGACTATCTGACGGCTCAGCGCGTGCTCGCGGATCGCGTCGCCAAGGTTCGCGCCGCGGCGGCACAAATTGATCAGATTCTCGCGTCGCACGGCAAAGCGCCGCACAAGTAGCAACCGACTGCGGATTTCGGAATGCGGATTTCGGAATGCGGATTGCGGAATGCGGGTGCGAACGTCGGGATCGGAGCGCGGAACTTACGTACCGGAACTGCAGCGGGGACTGCCGAATCTGATGGCAGATTCTGAGACGAGCGACTGCGACGCGCCGTTCCCGCCCGCTCCACGCCGCCAGTTCCCGAGCCGAACGGACGGACATCAGAGCGCGGCGACCCAGGTCCCTTCCCACACGACTTCCGCCCACCCCGTCAAGAACACGCCGTCGTCAGTCCAGTCCACTTGCTGCGCGCCTCCAGGAGCAATGACTTCGACCGATCGCGCCGCGCCGCCATGGGCGATCGCCGCGATTGCCGACGCGCACGCACCGGTGCCCGACGATTCCGTTGGACCAACACCCCGCTCCCAGATCCGGATCCGTACTCGGCTCGGCGACTCGATCGAGACGAATTCGACGTTGGTGCGCTGAGGGAACGCCGGATGACCTTCGAGCGCTGATCCAACTCGCGCAAAGCGATCATCATCGGGCAGAGGGCCGAGCAGCACGCACTGGGGATTCCCGATCGAGAAGACCGAGGCGCGAATCGATTCGCCGCCGGCCTGCAGGGTCTCCTCTCGCAATCCGACGGGCGATCCCATGTGCGCGCGAAACGTGAGGCGGGCTCCTTCGCGGGCGACCAGGGTGAGGCGTCTGGGTCCGGCGTCAGTGTCGATGAGCACGTCCCGCTGGTCGCCGCCGGGCCGTCCACGCACGATCATGGCTGCGAGCGCCCGGAGCCCATTGCCCGACAATTCCGCCGGCGAGCCGTCTGCGTTGATCAGCCGCATACGGGCGCCGTCAGATGTCGGCGTGTACAAAATCAATCCGTCGCCGCCAACACCGCGATGCCGGTCGCACAAACGCACCGCCAGTCGAGCCTCATCGCGTCCCAGCGCCTGTTCGGCTGGCAGATAAAGGAAATCGTTCCCGTAGGCGTGGGCCTTCGTCAGTGTCAGCATCGAGAATCAATTGTTGATGTGCGGGTACTGCGGAACATTACTTGCGGCAGATCGCGATCAAATGCCAGCCGAGTTTGCCAGTCACGGCTCGCGGCAGCGCATTGAATGTGCCCACGAACACCCCGTTGAACAGCGCACCCTTCCAGCCGCCGTGCAGACGGCTCTTGACGGGAAACCGCTCCGTGATCAATTGAACGTCCGAAAAGCCCGTGAGCAGCTCACGGAACTCCGCGTGTGAGTACTTGCCGAGCACTGGAGCGTCCACATGCTCGAGATCGACCTTCATCAGCTTCGATAGGGCGTTCAACCACGAGACCCGGTTGTAGACCTGAAAGAACGCGACGCCGCCCGTCTTGAGCACTCGACGGCACTCCGCAACGAGTTCACGGTCGTTCGCCGTGTACTGGACGACGCCGTGAGCGAAGACATAGTCGAAGCTGCCGTCGGCAAATGGCAGCGCCTCGCCATCCGCAATCGCCAGATGCGCGGACATTTGCTGCTGACCGAAGTTGGACTTTGCGAGGGCGATTGCTGAGGCCGCGACGTCGACACCGAAAGGGACGGCTCCTGCCCGCGCGAATCGCGCGAGATCGACGCCGGTGCCGCATCCCACATCGAGCACTCGGCGGCCGCGCTGTCCCTCGAAATCGACGAGGCGCAGCAGGTGGTGCAGCTTTTCAAAGTGATAGGCGTCGAGGTCCTGAAAAAAGCCCGGCGACCCGGCTGGATGCGTAGAGATCGCAAGGTCGTGGATGTGATCGTTCCAATAGGCGCGGATCCGGCGGCCGAGCGCACCGGCATCGGACGAAGCAGTCACGGGCAAGAACTATAGTTCATTCATATAATTCAGCGATGCGCTCTTCGCGGTTCCCTCGTCATGACGCGTAATCCAGCGCGCCTCGCCAGCGAGTCCTTCGACGTTCTGATTGTCGGCGGCGGCATATACGGGCTCACGCTCGCCTACGATGCCGCTCTGCGCGGCCTGAAGACCGCGCTCGTCGAGCGGCACGATTTCGGCAGCGGGACCTCCTTCAATCATCACCGCACCGTGCATGGCGGCCTGCGCTACCTGCAGGCGTTCGATGTCGGACGGATGCGCGAGTCGATCCGCGAGCGCCGCGCGTTTGCGCGCATCGCTCCATCGCTGGTCTCGCCGCTCGGTTTCCTCATGCCGACTCGCGGGGCGGCGACTCGCAGCACCTGGGCCATGCGCGCGGCGTTCGCCGCCGATCGAATCGTGGCGTGGGATCGTAACCGGGGCGTCCCCGAGTCGCATCACCTTCCACCGGGCCGCGTGCTCTCGCGCGCCGACGCCCAGTCACTGGTGCCTGGCGCGGACTTCACTGGAT
>JBKPMA010000248.1:0-2599 GCA_046731935.1 Acidobacteriota bacterium | reverse complement strand
GTACTGGTGGACGTGCAGAACACGCTCGTCATCAACGCCATCCTTCGATGGGGCACCGAAGATGTGAAGCGCCGCATGCTTCCCCGTCTCGCCTCGTCCAGCGTCGGCGCCTACGCGCTCTCCGAAGCGGGCTCGGGCAGCGATGCATTCGCGCTGACGACGCGCGCCACGCCAGATGGCGACGGCTACCGCCTGTCCGGACGGAAGCTCTGGATCACCAACGCGCAGGAAGCGGACGTCTTCATCGTCTTTGCGACGGTCGATCCCGCCGCAGGTTACCGGGGCATCACGGCGTTTCTCATCGAGCGAGGAACGCCGGGGTTCACGGTGGGCAAGAAGGAAGACAAGCTGGGCATCCGCGCCAGCAGCACGTGTGAGCTCGTCCTCGACGACTGCCGGGCCGGACGTGACGCGGTGCTCGGTGAAGCGGGCAAGGGCTACAAGGTGGCGATCGAGACACTGAACGAAGGCCGGATCGGCATCGGCGCGCAGATGCTCGGCCTGGCGCGCGGTGCGCTCGCTCACACCATCCGCTACGTGCAGGAGCGGAAACAATTCGGCAAAGCGATCGCCGATTTCCAGGCCGTGCAGCATCAGCTTGCGAGGATGGCGACCGAAGTCGAGGCCGCCCGCGTGCTCGTCTACAACGCCGCTCGCCTGCGCGAAGAACAGCGTCCGTTCCTCACCGAGGCCGCGATGTGCAAGCTCTACGCGTCGGAGGTCGCCGAGCGCGCCGCCTCGCTCGCCGTCAATCTGTTCGGCGGATACGGGTTCGTGAAGGACTACCCCGTCGAGAAGCTGTATCGCGACGCCAAGATCGGTCAGATCTACGAAGGCACGTCCAACCTGCAGCTGCAGACCATCGCGAAACAGATTCTCGGAGGCACTCCATAGGCGCTAGGCTGCAGGCTCTAGGCTACAGGCTCAGGCTGCAGGCTCTAGGCTGCAGGCTACGGGCTCCAGGCGCCAGGCCCCTTTGGAAGTTGGAAGTCGACGATCGTCAGAGATCGACCCCCTCTCCATTGCGCAGCGTCCGGAATGCCTGTCCGAGTCGCTTGCACTCGGCTTCGAACACATCCGGCGGCTCGGTGTTGAACTCGAACATGTCGAAGTGATGTGGGATGGCGAGCCTGGCGCCAACCTCGCGCGCGAGCCACGCCGCCTCGCGGCCGTCCATGTTGCCCGCCACACGCCGCTCGGGTTTACTGCCGTTGATGGGCACGAGGACGACGTCGGGATGCCATGGCGCGAGTGCCGCCGCAAGTCCGTCGTGCAGCCGCGTATCGCCGCTGTGATACAGCGTCAGTCCATCCACGCGAACGACAAACCCCAGACACCGGCAGTATCCACGCTCGTCGAACTCAATCTGGTCGTGCGCCGACGCCACGGCGGTGACCGATGCGCGGCCGAACGCGATGGACTCCCCTGCGTCGATCGAAACGATCCGAGCCGCCACGTCAGCGAGCCGGTCGGAGGCGGTGCGGTGATTCGCCCGCGCGACGAGGAGCTGCGCGTCGCGGTTGGTCTCGAGCAGCGGACCCAGCGTGTCAGGATCGAAATGATCCGTATGCGCGTGGCTGCTCGTGATGAGACTGACGCCGCGCAACGCGCCTGGATCGATCACGCGTTCCGTCATGCGGACGTGCGGCTTGTCAGTGTGCTGGTATTTGCGCGTCAAAGAATCCGACAGGTACGGATCGAAGAGCAGCCGGAGGCCGGCCGATTGCAGCAGGAAGCCGCTCTGCCCCAGCCACCAGAGCCGCGCAGCGCCGCGCGACCCCGCCGCGGCGATGTCGACCAGCAGCGCCTCGTCTTTCTGAAAGGGCGCCCGCATCGGTTCTATTCGAGGCCGAGCTCGCGGCGTACCTGGCTGACGCCGGCGACCATGTTCACCAGTTTCTGACGCGCG
This sequence comes from Acidobacteriota bacterium, assembly GCA_046731935.1. Lineage (GTDB taxonomy): Bacteria > Acidobacteriota > Vicinamibacteria > Vicinamibacterales > JAENWD01 > CAVUPP01. The sequence goes on along the minus strand of JBKPMA010000248.1, from coordinate 690 downwards.
ATTCCCCGGGCGGTCTGGCTCAGCCCGCAGTCTGGCGCCAGCACCAGCCGCTCGGCCGGTGCGTGCCGCAGGCACATGCGCACGCGATCGGCCACATCCTCGGGCGTCTCCACGTATGAGCTCTTCACGTCGATGACGCCAACCGCCGCATCCATGCGCTCCGACACCGCGGCAATGCAGTCGAGCTCGGCGAACTCGCGGCTCGCCATTTCGACGTGCAGTTCGTCGCACGTGAAATCGAGAAAGGCCGGAAACATCGGCGCGACTCGACGGGGCCCGACCGGCCGCGCCTTGTAGTTGCCGAAGCACAAGTGGGTGCAGACACGCGTCTTGCCGACGATGGGCGCCACCGTGCGGTTGAAGATGTCGACGAACCGCTTCGGATCTTCGCGATAGGCATAGCAGCTCATTGACGGCTCGTCGACGCTGATTTCGCGGCAGCCCTCGGCCACGAGCGCCTCGAGCTCCGCGCGTACGATCGGTACCAGCGCCTCGGTGAGCGCCCAGCGGTCCGGATAGCGATCGCTCGGGATCAAACGGCCGCTGAGCGTGTACGGTCCCGGCACGCTGGCCTTCAGCGTGACGTCCGCATCCCTTTCGACGCGGCGTGCCGCATGAAGGCGCTTCAACCGATCGAACTCCTGCACGACGCCAAGACCCCGCGGCGCTTTGAGCTCACCGACGACGCGA
>JBKPMA010000247.1:0-2044 GCA_046731935.1 Acidobacteriota bacterium | reverse complement strand
GCCCACAGTGGCGTCGCACGCGCTCGCAACCGAGTCGGCTCTTTTTGGGGAGTCGGCGTCCCGTGTGATCGTGTCCGTCGAGCCGGCAATGCTCGACGCGCTGCTGGCTCGCGCCGCCGCCGCGGGCGTTCCGGCACGGTTGATCGGACGCACGGGCGGCACCCGGATCCGGATCAGCGTTGATGGCGTACTCGCCGCCGATGTGGCGGTCGCGGACGCCGAACAGGCGTGGACGACGGCGATCGAGGGCTATTTCGTCAGGCAGACGACGTAGGGGAGCGGACTGGCCGCACAGTGGCGGCGCCGCTCGGACAAGCGGCCGGAAACCCAGTTTTCTGGAGCGACAGCTGATGTTCGACAAGTTTCGCGAAGCGTGCGGCGTCTTTGGCATCTACGGCCATTCGGAAGCCGCCAACCTCGCGTACCTCGGCATTTACGCGATGCAGCATCGCGGCCAGGAGAGTGCGGGGATCGCCACGTCGGACGGACAGATCGTGCACGCGCACCGGGCCATGGGGCACGTCGCGGACGTGTTCAACGCGCCCGTACTGTCGACACTCCCCGGCACGATGGCGATCAGCCACGTGCGGTATTCCACGACCGGCTCGAGCCATATCAGCAACGCACAGCCGTTCCTGATCGACTGCGCGCACGGACAAATCGCGATCTGCCACAACGGAAATCTCGTCAACGCGCGCGAGCTGCGCGACGACCTTGTCCGCGAGGGGTCGATCTTCCAGACCAATTCGGACACGGAAGTCGTGCTGCACCTGTACGCGCGGTCCAGAGCCGGCACGATCGAGCAGGCGATCGTCGAGTCCGTGACGCAGGTGCGTGGCGCGTTCTCGTTCGCGATGCTGACCAACGATCGGCTCATCGCGGTGCGGGACCCGCATGGATTCCGTCCGCTGGCGTTGGGCAGACTTGGCGACGCCTGGGTCGTGTGCTCCGAGACCTGCGCGATGGATCTGATCGGCGCCACCTACGAACGGGACATCGAGCCCGGTGAGGTCCTCATCATCGGGCCGACGGGATTGAAGTCGCTCCATCCGTTCCCGCCCGCGCGGCTCGCACACTGCGTCTTCGAGCACGTATATTTCGCGCGTCCCGACAGCTACGTGTTCGGACAGAGCGTGAACGAAGTGCGGACCAATCTCGGGCGCATCCTCGCCCGCGAAGCGCCGGTGGACGCCGACGTCATCGTGCCCATTCCCGACTCGGGCGTGTGCGCCGCGGTTGGCTACGCAGAGGAATCGGGGATTCCGATGCGGATGGGTCTCATCCGCAATCACTACGTGGGCCGCACCTTTATCCAGCCGCAGCAGTCCATCCGGCATTTCGGCGTGCGCGTGAAATTGAATCCGGTGCGGAGCATCCTCGAAGGCAAACGCGTCGTCTTGATCGACGATTCGATCGTGCGCGGCACGACGAGCCGCAAGATCGTTCGGATGGTCAAGGCCGCCGGCGCCCGAGAGGTGCACATGCGGATTAGCTGTCCGCCCACCATTTCGCCGTGCTTCTACGGCGTGGACACGCCGCAGCGTTCAGAACTGATTGCGGCGACGCATACGCTGCCTGAAATCCGGAAGTATCTGAACGCGGAATCCCTCAGTTATCTGAGTCTCGAAGGTATGCTCTCGGCCGTCGGTGACGGTAGAGCGTCGTACTGCACGTCGTGCTACACGGGCAATTATCCTGTGGCGTTCCCGCGGAACGAGCAGGCGTATTTGCAGTTGACGCTCAAACATCAGGAGCCTGACGGCCAAGGGGTTCAAGAGGTTCAGCAGGTTCCGGACGCCGTGGAGGTTCCGTAACCACCCCGAATCCCGAACGGCCCTTGGGTTGGCGTCGCCGGCCGACTGCGAGTGACGCGATAAGCGTCTGTCCGAAACGGCGCCGAAGGACGCGAGGAGTGCCGACGCCGGCCACTTTTTGTGGCCGGTGGCGCGAAGCGTCAGGTCGCAATCCGAGCGGACGACAGGCGCGGTTTCGAGCGTCAACTCGCCGGAGGGCGGCGGGGCCAACGCAAGTGCGGTTCGGGATT
>JBKPMA010000246.1:0-8173 GCA_046731935.1 Acidobacteriota bacterium | reverse complement strand
GCCTTGGTGCGTACCTCATACTTGGCGTGCTGGCCAGCTTTACGTTCCAGGTGCTCTACAACGTGACGATGTCCGCCGGCCTGGCGCCCGTGAAGGGGTTGACGCTGCCCCTCATGAGCTACGGCGGTTCGTCACTCATTGCGACGTTGGCGGGCTTCGGCCTGATCCTCAACGTCCGCATGCGTCGGTTCACCAACTGATTTGGCCCGGAGATCCGTCCGATGACACTCGCCCTGTTCGTGGCCGCGCTCCTCGGGATGTGCAGCATCCTGACGGCGCCGCTCCGGCAGACTGCCCGTACGGGTGCGGCGGCGTCCGGCGGATCACGCCCCAGGCCACGGAGTCCGATCGATGACCAAGGAGATGATCATCTCCTCGAACGACCACGAGACACGGGTCGCGATTCTCGAGGACGACCTCGTCAGCGAAATCTTCGTCGAGCGGGAGCGTACCCGCGGCGTCGTCGGCAACATCTACAAGGGACGCGTGTCCAAGGTCCTCCCGGGCATGCAGTCCTCGTTTGTTGACATCGGCCTGGAACGCGACGGATTTCTCTACGTCACCGACGTCGTCAATCCCTTCGAAGAGCTCGACAAGCTCGATGCGGGCGACGACGAGACCGGGAAAGAAGAGACAAAGCGCGAGTCGCGGGAAGAGCCGAAGATCGAGCAGCTGCTGCGCGAGGGGCAGGAGGTGCTCGTCCAGGTCGCCAAGGAGCCGCTCGGCACCAAGGGCGCGCGGCTCACGTCGCACGCCTCGCTCGCGGGCCGTTTCCTCGTGTTCCTTCCGACGGTCGACCACGTCGGCGTGTCGCGGAAGATCGACTCGCGCGAGGAACGATCGCGCCTGCGCGGCATCGTGCGGGAGTATCGCGAGCAGCAGGCCTTCACCGGCGGCATCATCATCCGCACCGCTGCTGCCGGCCGGTCCAAGGAAGACATCGTCTCGGATCTCGACTACTTCAACCGGATCTGGACGGAGGTCCGCCGCAAGACGGAGGCGTCTCGCGCGCCTGCGGTGGTCTACCGCGAAGAGAGTCTGGTCGCCAAGCTGTTGCGGGATCTGCTGACCGACGAATTCACGGCCATCCGTATCGATCACCCGCAGGAGCATCAGCGCGTCCTGCAGCTGGTGGAGCGCATGCTGCCCCAGCTCGCAGCGCGCGTGAAGCGGTACGACAAGCCGTTCCCGATTTTCGAGGAGTACGGCGTGCAGGCGGAGCTCGACAAAGCGCTCCGCAGCAAGGTGTGGCTGAAGTCTGGCGGATCGATCGTCATCAACCAGACGGAGGCTCTGGTGGCGATCGATGTGAACACCGGGCGCTACGTCGGCAAGAAGAGCGCCGGGCGTCTCGAAGACACCATCCTCAAGACGAACCTCGAAGCGGTGAAGGAGATCGTCCGGCAGATCAGGCTGCGGGATCTCGGCGGGATCATCGTGCTCGACTTCATCGATATGGAGGAGAAGAAGAACCGCCAGAAGGTGTATCAGGCGGTCGAGCAGGAGCTGAAGCGCGATCGCGCACCGTCGAAGGCTCTGCAGGTGTCTGATTTCGGGCTGATCGTCATCACGCGGAAGCGCGTGAAGCAGAGTCTGGAGCGCGTGCTGACCGAGCCGTGCCCGTACTGCTCGGGCAGCGGCGTCATCAAGTCGTCGTCAACGATCTGCTACGAAATCCTCGGCGAGGTGAAGAAGGTCGCGCCGGATCTGGACGGACATGCCGTGGTGTTGCGCGTCAACCCGGACATCGCCCGTGCGTTGAAGGAAGAAGAGAGCGCCGTCCTGAAGGATCTTCGTGACGCGCTCGGACGTGAGGTGACGATCAGGCCCGACGTCCACCTGCATCACGAGCAGTTCGACGTGATGGCAGTCGGATAGGAAGAGCCCGCGCAATGACGATTGTCATTTCTTGTCGTCCGCGCCTGTTCCCTTCCTCACTCTGACGTCCCCACTGAACGTCTTCACCACCAGCAGGGCGCCGCCGTCTCCGAACGTGCCACGCACCTCGCGGTTGTGAGGCAGGCCCGCGACGGCCGGTTCCTCGCTGCCGCTCTGCATCGTGAGCCGTAGATCCGAGTTGATCTCTCCGCTGAAACTGTTGGCCGAGAGCTCGAAGCCGGAGGTCGTCGAGACATTGACGGTGATGTCGCCCGAATGGCTGTTCAGCTCGTAGCGACCGCCCTTCATCAGTGGACCGCCGAATTCGATGTCGCCGCTGACCGAGCGCGCCTGGGCGCGTTCGCAGGCGACATCGGAGAGCGTGACGTCCCCGCTGACAGACTGCAGGTCGACCGACCGCGCTTTGGTCTTCTTCAGGACGACGTTGCCGCTGACGCTGCCGGCCGTGAGCACGTCTTCGGACGCGACGTCCGCTGCGGAGACCTCGCCAGAGACGCTCTTGATCTTGACGAGATGCGGCGTGCCGGCCGCCGTCGCGTTGCCGCTGACTGTTTCGACGCGGACCTCGCCCTTGACGCGCGAGACGCTGACGTCGCCGGAGACCGAACGCGCCGCCACGCCGATGCCGGCCGGCACGTATACCGTGAAATCGGTCTCGACCGAGTTGTTCTTGGACTGGCGATAGTTCGTGCGGATTTCAACGCGGCCGGCGGTTTCGATGGCTTCGATCTGAACGGCCTCGAGCTGTCGGCGTGCCTCGGCAGCATCGCGCGAGCGCGCGCGCTTGACGACGTCGACCTTGATCTCGTCGCCGGGTCCGCCGGTCACTTCGATCGTGCCGGCAACGTTCGAGACGTCGAGCGATCCGCCCGCGCCGACCTTGAAGACCTTCGACCATTTGTCGGATTGTTCAGGTCCCTCGTGCTCGTCGGCGTACCGATCCGACCAGGCAGGATCGGCACCGGCGGCCGAGACGGCGCGCGGGCTGGCAAACGACGCTGTGCCGGCGAGACAGGCCGTGACTGTGACGAGAGTAATGAGCGAGCGTGTCGGTATCATAAAGGCGTCCAGGTTTCGTCTTCGCAAGTCGTATTCGTGTTCGTGTTCGTCGTGGGGCCGGGGCCATTCATCGCGTCGGGCATGCGCCCCGGCCAGTCGCTATGACTTCTGCATCCCCTCCGCGACCCGCGCAGTGCCCTCGGGATTGCCTTTCCGCATCTCGTTGATCAGCGCGACTGTGTCCTGCAGCAGCGTGATCTTCGCGCGGAAGGCTTCGAAGAGACTCTGCTGCGCCGGCTCGCTCGCCGGATCCGCCTTGAGGGCGGCGCGGCTCTCCGCAATCGCACCGTCGATGATCTCGAAGTTCTTCTGCAGCTTTCCGGCGACGACGGGATCGAGCACTTTGCGATCGTTGGCGAGCTGCTCGAGCCCCGCGATGGCTTTCTCGTAGTGCTGTTCGGCGAGCTGCAACTCGCTTGCGACCGTCTGCAGTGCCGGACCCCCGGTCAGTTGCGGAGCGGACTGGCTCGCCGTCTGCGGCGACGGTGCCGTTTGGCGCTCTTTCACCATCCACGTCATCACCGCCGCCAGCACGATCACCGCCGCGGCAGCCAGCGGAATCCATCCCTGCCAGCCACGTCGCGATCGCTCGGTCCGGAAGCCGGGCAGCTGCGCTTCCCGCGCGATCCGCGTCCACGCCGCGGGTGGCGGCTGGAGCCGATCGAGCGACGCGGCGAGCTGACGCACGCGCGAGAGATCCGCGGCGAGCAGCGCGCAGGCCGGGCACGCATGGAGGTGCGCGTCCACCGCGCGCCTCGCGTCGGGTGCGAGCGTCCCTTCGACGTATTCGCCGAGCGCCTCGCTGACGTCACTGCAGGTCATGACTCGATCCGCCTACTCACGATCCCGATACCGACGCGGGCACGCCGGCGAGCAGATACTCGCGCAGCTTGAGCCGCGCCTTGTGCACCTGTGACTTCGAGGTGCCTTCCGCGATGCCGAGCAGCGCGGCCACTTCGCGATGCTCGAACCCCTCGACGTCGTGCAGCACGAAGGCCGCGCGATATCCGTCGGGCAGCCTGGCAATCGCGCGCTCGAGGTCGATGCGATCGGCCCTGAGCGGCCGTGCCGGCGCCGGCATCGTCACGTCCTCGTCGCCCAAGGTGCCCGTTACCTGGCGCATCCGCGCGTCGCGGCTGCGCAGAAAGTCGAGGCAGTGGTTTGTCGCGAGCCTGTATATCCATGTGCCCAGCGCCGCCTCGCCCTTGTAGCTCTCGAGCTTGCGGAAGATGAGGACGAAGATTTCCTGGAGCAGGTCTTCGCCTTCCGACGGATTGCCGCTCAACCGGCACGCGAGGTTGTAGACGCGGCCGGCGTGCAGGCGGTACAGCTCTTCGAAGGCGGCAGCCTCCTGGCGCTTGCAGCGCTCGACCAGCTCGATGTCCGACGACCTCAAAGCACCCTACCTGCTTAGACGGAACCGCCGCCTCGCGACGTTGCCTGGCCGTTACGACACACCGTGTGGCGCCTGGGCCCGACACTAGGTATACGTGCCACTGGCAGTTAGGTTCTGCGGCACAGCCGCGGGCAGCCCTAGCGGGCCGCGGTGCGAGTCGAGGCGCGGCGGCGTGCGGACGCGCCGCCGGTCCAGCGCCGTTCGCGCCAGTCCTTCACACGGTTTCCCCGTACGACAACACCTTCTGCTGCCAGGAGGGCCCGTTTTAGCGGCAGATTGCCGCCAAAGCCGCCGAGGTGTCCCTGCGCGGCAATCACCCGATGAGCGGGCACCGCTGGAGCGCTGCACGTGCTGAGGATCGTGCCGACGGCTCGTGCCGCCCGCGGCCGGCCTGCAGCCGCGGCGACATCCCCGTAGCTGGCAATCCGACCAGGCGGGATCCGGCAGATGACCGCGAGGACGCGCTGAGCGAAGGGCGAGCGTGCACGTCCTAGAACAGCCACCGCACTCCGCCCGACACGATCACGCCGCCGACGTCGAGAGAGCCGGTCGACACGGTGCCCGACGTGAACTTGGCCGTGGCGTGCGAGAAGCGCACCGTGCCGCCAAAGCCGAAGCTGGGCCACATCTGATACGCGAGATCCGCGCCGACGTTGAAGCCGACGGGCGAGTCGCTCGCACGTGTGGTCGTGGCGTTGGTGAACGTCGCCTCATCGTAGGGATACGTTTCGCCAATTGCGATGGCGGTCACGACGTCCTGGTTCACGCTGAAGATGCTCGCGCCGCCGAAGGCAATCAGCAGAAAACGACGGCTCAGGGGCGCCATGTAGGCCGCGTCGAGATGCACGGCCGTTTCCTCTCGAGACAGGTTCGATGCGGTGCCGCTGATCGAACGTGGCTTGTTGAGGAAGAACGGATGCGGCACCTGCGCAGTGATCGAGGCGTCCGCTTTGGACTGGCTGTTGGTGACTGCGACCGCCGCGGCGAGATTCCCCCAGACACGAAATCCTCCGCCGATGTCGATGGCGAGCGTCGATGGCACGCCGTACTGCGTATCGACGTGTGCCTGCTCGCGATAGAGATCGAACGTGAATGCATTCGTGAAGTCGTGCGAGGAGAGATTCCCGCCGATGTTCGCGCTGAGGAACCCCCTGGGCAGCGACGAGCTGCGGCCCGGAGCGCGGCGGCTCGCTTGCGCCGCTGCGGGAGGCGCGGCCTCGGATGATGGATCCGCCGCGCGTACGTCGGAGGCACACGCCGCGACGACGCAGGCGATGGTAATCAACAGCTCTCTTGTCAGTTGCATGCTCACTTCACTCCAACGGCATCCCAGGCCAGCTCCAGCTGCTGCCGCTCATTGCTCGATCCACCGTAGAGCTCGATGGCTGCCTGCACTGTCGCGGCTCGCGCGTCGCTGAAGTTTGCCGACGGCGTGAGGAAGAACACGAAGGCGCGGTAGAAGATCTTTTCCATGTGATCGATGTTCGCGAGGCCGACGCCAGGAACGGCGATGCCCGATACCCGGTTCCGGCCACCATTGACGGCCAGGTAAAAGGCGTGGTTCGGCACGCCGCTGTTGACGTGCACGCCGCCGTTGTCGATGTCGGTGCCGATAAACTGCACGAGAGACGCGTGGTCCGGTTGTCCGCCGAGAATCGGATTGGCCATCGATCGGATGAATCCGGGCGGGTCGAGTGTGATGTCCTCGCCAATCAACCAATCGGCCGGTTTCGAGGTCGCGCCCAGCTGCGCCAGGAAGAATTCCGCCGACGTCGCCATGATGTCCGAGAAGCTCTCGTTGAGCGCGCCGGAATAGTCTCGGTACTCGAGGCCAGAGGAGTAGTCGGTCACGCCGTGCGTCCATTCGTGCGCGACGACGTCGAGGGAGCCCGCGAAGTAGGTGAAGCTCGTACCGTCGCCGTCGCCCAGGAACATCTGCCCGCCGCCGATGTAGGCGGCGTTGTTGATGAACAGCTGCACGGTGTCGTCAGTGAACTGATCGGCCTCCGCCCGAAGCAGCGGGTGCACGACGAACTGCATGGCGAGACTGTGATCGTCCAGTCCGTGGCGCCCGAACTGCTTGAAGTAAAAATCGTAGGTATAGCCGTCGTATACGTGCGCGTCTACCACCGAGCCGTCGGTCCACGTGTTGTCGTCGTCGCGCGCGATGTCGCTGTTCGCCAGCGCGCCGGTGTTCAGGAAGTCTTCGAGAGTCGGCACATCGCCCTTGAGATCGTACGTTTCGATCTTCGCGGGCCGCAGCAGATCCCGCGCCTCGAATCCGTTCGTGCCTCGATCGGCGCTGACCTTCTTGCTGTCGCCGAACACGCCATTTCCAAGACCCACCACGCCGGCGTTCGTCTGTGTGCGGAGCTGAGTGTCGGATCGCACGATCGTTCCCGACAACGCATTCACGTACACCCGCCGCACGTCCCGCGGGCTGCGCACGTCCACGCGCCACGCGAGCTGGAAGCCGCCGCCCGAGGGCAGGATGCCGAGCACCGGGGGCTGCGCCGCGTGAGCCCGCTGGCTCACAGCCGCGGCCGCGGCGGCAGCAGCCTGCTCCGCGGTCACCGAGGCCGTGGTCGGTGCCGACACGTCGTCGTACACGGTGCCGAATATCGTCTCGACCGTAGACCCTGAGAGCTGCCGAACCACCTCCGCCCCGAACACTGGCAAGCCATTGAATCGCTGCACCAGCCGCTCGTGCGTTCGCCCAGGCAGCATGGTGTCTTCGTCCACCCGACCGATGTCGAGCCGTCCGTCGCGCAGCATGCTGGAAATGCGTGTCGTCCAGGCGCCGACGGCGTCGACAGACGTGGCCGCTGCCACGACGGCGTGCGGGAGACGCGTCGCCACAGGGCCGGGCGTCGCGGACGACGGAGCGGGATGATCTGGCGACTGCGCGCTCAAGGTGGCGCGAGCTGATGGAACCGCAGCGAGACCGGCGACGAGGACAGCAGTCAGCGTTCGCGAACCGGGCATTGGGAAGTCTCCACCCGGAAGGATAGCAGACGGGTCAGAGGCTCGACGCTGACCTTTTGCCCGCGAACGTCGAATGTGGGAAACGGGAACTCAGTGTGTCGATTTGCCTGACGGTGCCAATCCGGACTCGAGCACGCGGCCGGTCGCAGTCGGGAGGGCGACTCCCGTGATGCGCGCGAGCGTGGGCGCGATGTCGATTGGCGCCGCGTCATCGTCGTACTGACCCGCCCGAACGCCGGCACCGTAGAAGAGCACCGGCACGTGAACGTCGTACGGATGGGGGGTGCCGTGCGTGGTGCCATCCGGTGAGGCGTCCCCAACGAAGATCCAGCCCGGTTTCGGCACCAACACGATGTCGCCGCTGCGATCGGGAAATTCGTTCAACGCGGCCGCTCGACGGATGGGATCGTTGGCGGGCGGCGCTTTCGGATCGAGGCTCGCGCCCGGGAATACCGTAAGCATTCCTTCAATCCCGCCAAGCGCCGACACGAGCTTTTCCAGGAGACCCGGCGTGCCCGTGACCCGGTCCATCACGCCGGGCTGCAGGTAGAGATACGTGGATTCCGCGCGCGCGACGTAGCGGCCAGGGCCCAAGGCCTTGACCAATACGTCGGTCGCCGTCTTGCTGACCGTGTCCAACACGATGCGCCCCGCGTCCTTCCCTTCGGCGCGCGCCTGTTCGGGAATGACCGCGACGCCGTGATCCGCCGAGAGGGCGACGACGTAGCGGTCCTTGCCGACCGTGCGATCGAGATGGTCCAGCAGCTTGCCAATCGTCACGTCGAGCTGCGCCAGGACGTCCTGGATCTCGTGGCTGCGCGGCCCGTACTGGTG
>JBKPMA010000245.1:0-6725 GCA_046731935.1 Acidobacteriota bacterium | reverse complement strand
TGTGTATAAGAGACAGGAGCAGGAAGACGTACGCCAGTGTCGCGACCCACATGAACGCGTAGGCCGCGGCCACCAGCGGTGTCGCCGGAAGCTGCTCGGTGGCCGGCGGAAGTTGAGACGCCGGAACGAAGCCATCCTGCGCGGCCGGTCCCGGCGGCTGCATCGCGCCGAGCGCCGGCGCCGTCGCCAGCACGAAGGCGCTCATCAGAATCCATTGACGCAGTCTGCGCATGCAACACTCCTCAGGCTGACGCGCGATCGCCTGCCTGCAGGTACAACGCGTCGAGGTCCGCGAGCTGTTGGGCGAGACGGACTCTCGAGATCAGCAACACCACGAATAGCAGGACGAACGCGCCGACGCAGAACCAGAAAGGCCCACGCATCCCCGGCTGCAGCGTGGACACAACGCTGGTCTTGGGGTGAAGCGTACGCCAGAAGTTGACAGACACGTAGACGAACGGCACGTTGGCCATGCCGAAGAGCGCCACGGCGGCGCTCAACTTCTCGGAACCTGGGCCGCCGTACCGGCGCACGAGCAGGTACGCGACGAACATCATCCACAGCAGCAGCGACGACGTGAGGCGCGCGTCCCACTGCCACCACACGCCCCAGGCCTTCCGCCCCCACAACGGTCCGGTCACCAGCACGATCGCACCGAAGAGGACGACGAGCTCCGCCGCCGCGACGGCGATGCGATCGCCTGTGCGGCTGCCGCGAAAGAGGTACACGCCGCTCGCGATGCCGCTCACGAAGGCCGCCAGGAACATCGTCATCCCCGCGGGGGCGTGATAGTAGAAGATTTTTTGTACGAGGCCCATCGTGGATTCGTACGGCGCGCCGACCACCAGAAACGGCGCGACCGCGAACATGAGGGCGCAGAGAGCGGCAGCAGGCACGAACACACGTTGCACGGCTACGACTCCGTCATCAGAGGCTCGAACGTCCAGAGTGCCAGCACCAGGAAGACCGCGTCGAAAAACGCGAGAAGAGACGTCCAGAAGCCAGCCATCGCGAGGTCGGCAGGATCGCTGAGAAGTGCCGACGTGCCGCGAACTCCGGCAATGATGACTGGAATGGTGATCGGATACAACAGCACCGGCAGCAGCGTGTCGCGGGATCGCGCCCGCACGAGCATTGCGGCAAACAGCGTCCCCACCGCGGCGAACCCGACCGTGCCCAGAATGATGATCCCGATGAGCCGCAGGGTGTGATCGAAGAACGGCGCCTGGAACAGGAACGCGACGAGCGGCACGATGACAACCTCGGTCGCGCCGAGCATCAGGATGATGCCGAGGAGCTTGCCGACGTAAATCGCCGGACGATCTGCCGGCGCGAGCAGCAGCGCCTGGAGCGTATCGGTGTACCGCTCGCGCTCGAATGTACGGCCGAGTGCCAGCGTTCCGGCGAACGCAATCGCGACCCACAGAATACCTGCGGCTGCGTCCACCACCGTGCGCCCCTCTTTGACCAGGGCAACCGCGAACACCAGCACCGCCGAGAGCGCGAAGAAGAGGGTCGTCGCCAGGATCTCGCGGCTCCGGAACTCGACGGTCAAATCCTTCCGCATCACGAGCCACGCCACGCGGAGGAAGGGCCCCACTAGACCCTCGACTCCGCAGGAAGGGATCCAGCCAGCGCCTGGGTGTACCGTTCGCGCACCGATCCGTGCCCGTCGTACACCGACGCAAGGCGTCCATCGCGAAGGATCGCCGCGCGACTGACAAGGCCGTCGACCAGATCGAGATCGTGGGTGGCCAGCACTATCAGGCGGCCGGCGCTCGCAAGCGCACGCAAGCGTCCGACCAGCGCCGCGGCGGACGTCTGGTCGAGACCGGTGAACGGTTCGTCGAGCAGCAGCAGACGGGGCTCGTGCAGGAGCGCACGCTCCAATGCCAGCCGCTGGCGCATGCCACGCGAGAATCCCGAGACCGGATCGTCCGCGCGTTCGACCAGCCTGGCCGAGACGAGCGCCGCCCCAACGCGCCGTTCCACATCGTCGAGGCCGTGGAGCCGCGCGAAGAAGCGAAGGTTTTCGGTGGCGGTCAGCTCGGGATACAGCTGCAGTTCGTGGCCGAGCAGGCCCAGCCGCGCGCGAACGTGCGCGCCTGCCGCGCGGGCCGCAATGGCGCCATAGCGCACGTCGCCCGAGGATGGCTGGAGCAGGGTGGCGAGAATCGCGAGCAGCGTCGACTTCCCTGCTCCGTTCGGTCCCAGAAGGCCGAACACTTCACCGGCGGTGCACTGGAGCGAGACTCGCGACAACGCCCGCCGCCGTCCGAACGTGCGCGACACGTCGGTCACGGTGAGCGTGTCGAAGTCGAAGGCGCTCACGCGTTGACGTCCCGGCCTCCGCCCGGCCCGCTCTGTCCATCGAGCTCGCCGTAGATGCGCTCGAGTTGCGCCATGAGCGCGGCATGCCGCGGCTCGTACCGGCCTGATACGACTGACCCGGACGCCCTGTCCCGCTCGAGCGACGCCAGCGCCGCCAGCCCCTCGTCGCGTCGGGCCTCGAGCGCGCGGCGGCGCGATGTTTCTGCGGTGTGGTCCGAGGGCGCCACCGAGAGCCAGATCCCGAAAAGTACGATGCAGGCCGCCAGCCCCAGTGCGACGTACTGACCCGTCTGATCGTGCGCCGGCAGCCCCGATAGCTGGAGCGACAGGGCCGTTCCGGCGGGAATCCCCGGTCCCGTGCCCATGATGAACGGCTGCCCGCTCAACGCTGTCTCGCTCGTACGCGTGAGCTGCGGCGACTTAAGGGACATCGGGCCAAGCCGCTGGACAGCGACAGCCACCAGATCCAATGGCAGCGGGAACGTGGTGTTGAGCGTCAGATCCCTGCCGAACGACTCCAATCGAAACCCGATCTGGAGTGGCGTGACGCCCGGCGGAAACGGACCCGTCACGGTGACTCTCGGTCCCTTCGCGTTGGCCTGGCGTGTTGAGCCCTCGAGCACGGTCGTGCCTTCCGCGCCAGTGGGCATGTCGAAGACGAGTGCGCTCGATGGTGAAACCGCGGTCTGCCCGCGGTTGACGATCTCGAGGAGAAAGAAGACCTGCAGCGTGTCGTCGTTGAACTCGGCGGCGACGCGAGAGTTGCCGCCAATGGACAACGTCGACTTGCTCCCAGTCGCTCCAGGAGGAGCCGCCGGACCTCCACCTGGTGACGAGGCTGCTCCGCCCTCGGGCGCGCTCGTCGTCTCCGAAAACACGAGGATCGTTCGGACGCCACCCTGTGCCGGCACCTCGAACGGCTGCGACTCACGGCGTTCGCCGTTGACGGCCGCAACCGCATGCACTGTGGATCCTGGAGGCACGCCCGCAAACAGTGCACGGCCGTCGGCGCCGGTCTGCGCGTGACGTGGCTCGCCGGCGCCGATCAGATCAACGGTCACTCCCTGCAGGTTGTTCGTGAGCTGCCCACGGATCACCCGCACCGACACGGTGCCATTCGGCAGGTCCGGCGTCGGCATCGAGAGGCCGTTCATCTGACTCGGATCCGGCATCTGCGCGCGCGGAACAGCGGGCCATGAGAGAAGGGCGATCACGGCGGCGAACAGCAGGCGGCGCGTCATGCGTTCACACCGACGCGAGCAATGGATGCCCGCACTGCTTGCAGAAGCGCGCATCGGGGTCGCCGACAGTCCCGCATTCCCCGCAGGTGGGGAGCGGCTTCGGCAGCGCAGTCCCGCACCCCTTGCAGAATCGAGCGTCCGCGTCGTTGGGAGTGCTGCAGTGCGTGCAGAGGCGCCGGACGTCTGTAGCTGCGACTCCACCAACCTCCGCGGGTATCGTGGTGGCAGCACTCGCCGCGGTACGTTTTGGTGCTCGCGCAGACGGACCCAGACGCGCCTGGAGATCGCGTTCGATCTGCGCACGGTACGCCGACGCGCCATCCAACTGCCGAATCAGACGGATCGCCCGCGCCCGCAGCCGTTCGCGCATCTCGGTGTAATCGCCCGCCGCGATCTTGCCCATCGCGTGGTCGAAGTCGAGCTCCTTGAGGCTGCGCAGCGTGAGGGCTTTGTCGCGCTCGAGGGCGGCACGCGTCCGGCCGCCAATCATCATCGCGTCGGATGCGGCTTCGCCACTCACGAGCGGCAGGAGCGAGCGGTACAGCGCGTAGGCGGCGTATCCCGCGGCGCCGACGGTGAAGCCGGCCAGCACGATGATGGCCGGCGTCTGCTGGCGCATGACGATCGCCGTTCCGGTGACCAGGAACGCCGTCGTGATGACGAAGAACTGGCCTGCCCCGAGGGAGCGCGGCGCTCCGCCCGTCGGGTCGATTGCAGACGGCACGCGCCCAGAGGACGGCTGCCGCCGCACCTCGTCAGTCAAGGTCGCTGAGCTCATCGTCGAGGCGTGCTTCGATGTCGCGATCGGCAGGGTCGAGCGTCGTCGGCTGGACCGGTTCCGAGTCGTGGTTCGAACCGCTCCGGCGCGACCAGCGTACAGCGACCAGGCCGACGCCGACGAGTCCGCCCGCTCCGAGGACGTACGGGACGGCCCACGCGAGGCGATTGAAGCCGGTATCGATGGGGGATGCCAGCGGCTCCTGGCTGCCGTATTTCGCGAGGTAGTACTGAACGATCTGTTCGCGCGTCTTGTGGTCGTCGTTGACGAGTCGCGACAGTTCGGCCCGCATATCCACCGCACGACTGCACTGGCATTCCGACAGCAGCTGGCGGCCGCACGTTCCGCACATGCAGATGATCGAGCGCTGCATTTCCCGCTCGAGCGGCGAGCGCGACACAATCGGCACGGCCTGGCCGCTCTCGGTGTGCTGCGCGTGGACGACGCCCGAAAGCAGCAGCACGATCAGCAGAACGATCGGCGCAGACGGAACCGCGCCGGCCGGAAGCTTCGCGACGGCGAAACTGACCACCCGCTCAGGCAGCAGTGCGATACCGGTGCCGAGCGCCATCACGCCGAAGCCGATCCAGATCCAGTCGACCAGCGGATTGATCACGATGTGAAGGCTTGCGCTCTGATCCTTCAGATCAAAGGCTGGCATCACGATATACAGGTCTTCAGACGCACCGCGCCGGATCGCGACTTCTGTCGTCGGTTCTTCCTCGTGACGACGGAAGAACCATTTGGCGGGATACATGTGACCCGTATCCTTGCCACCGTCGAACACGGTCAGATGACCTGTGATCATCTGCTTCTGACCATCGTCGGTGACCTGGACCGAGTCGAGGCGTACCGTGAACCGGCCCACCGTGCCCTGCTGGCCGGGTTTCAGCAGGAGCTGCTCCTCCTGCTTGAATCCTCCGCCTGCGAATCCGAGGAAGGCCAGCACGATGCCGACGTGAACGATATAGCCGCCATAGCGGCGCTTCGAACGCCCGACCAGGCCGACGATCGCCGTGAGGAGATCCGTCCCGGTGCCTTCCTGACGGACGCGCGCGCCGCGAACGAACTCCTGCACGATCGTCGCGGTCACGAACGCGCACAGCACGAAGCAGAGGCCAGAGACCCACACCCGGACGCCCATCGCCGCGAGCACGACGCCGGTAACGACACCGGTCACGACCGGCCAGGTGAACTGCTCTCGAAGGTTCGCGACGGTCGATTTGCGCCAGGCCATCAGGGGCGCGATACCGGTCAGGAACAGGAGCGCGAGGCCGATCGGCGCCATCCACCGGTTGAAGAATGGCGGTCCGACCGTCAACCGTTCGCCCGTCACGGCTTCGCTCAGCGTGGGGAACATCGTGGCGAACAGAACGAACAGCGCCGCAAAGAGCAGGATCCAGTTGTTGGCCAGGAACGCGGCTTCCCTCGATACCCACGAATCGAGCTCATGACGCGATCGCAGGAGCGGCAGCCGGTACACGACCAGGCTGAAGCTGAAGACGAGCGTCGCGATCATGAAGATCGTGAACATCATCGCCAGCGCGCGGTCTTCACCGAAGGAGTGCACAGACTGCACGACGCCGGATCGGGTCATGAACGTGCCGAAGATCGTCAGAAAGAACGTCACGATCACCAGCGCCACGTTCCAGACGCGCAGCATCGAGCGCCGTTCCTGCACGAGCACCGAATGCAGGAACGCCGTGGACGTGAACCATGGCAGGAGTCCCGCGTTCTCGACCGGATCCCAGGCCCAGAAGCCGCCCCAGCCCAACTCCTCGTACGCCCAGATCATGCCGAGCGTGAGACCGAACGTGAGAAACAGCCAGCCGATCATGGTCCAGCGCCGCACAGCGCGGAGCCACGAGTCATCGAGATGGCCCGTGATCAGCGCCGCCATGCCGAACGCATACGGAATCGTCATCCCGACGAAGCCCGTATAGAGCGACGGCGGATGAATGACCATGTACGGATTCTGCAGCAGCGGACTGAGACCGCGGCCTTCCGTCGGAGCGTCGGTCAGGAAGGTACTGAACGGGTTCCGATGAATGATCATCAGGAACAGAAAGAACATCTCGACGACCGAGATGACCGCCACGACGTAGGGGATCAGCTCGCGGTGGCGCTCGCGATTGATCCAAACCGCCGTGGCGCCGAAGATGGACAGCAGGAAGACCCAGAACAGGATGGAACCGTCGAGTCCGCCCCAATACGACGTGATCTTGTAGAACAGCGGCTGGACCGAGTCAGAGGTGTGCTGGACGTACTTGATCGAGAAGTCCTGCGCGACGAAAGCGTAAATGATGACGCCTGAGGCGACGGTCATGAGCGCGGCGGTCAGATACAGCGCGCCGATCCCGCTCTCAATCAGACGC
>JBKPMA010000244.1:0-5178 GCA_046731935.1 Acidobacteriota bacterium | reverse complement strand
TGACGAAATCGCCGAGGACGCTGAGACGGCTCTGGCGCCGAGCGCAACCGGGAAGCAAGTACCGGTGCTTCCCGAGCAACTCCGGGAAGCCGCTCGTCGACGTATCAGTCAGGGGAGGCGCTCCTTTCCAGGACACTGACGGCGCCAGCGAGATTGGAGACGCTTCTTGGTTTGCAGCGGGTGGAAGTCGCCATGGTTAGTGTCCACGCGACCTTCCGAACCTCGTTGTTCGATAGTCACCCCGGTGAGCTGGCGTTTGCGAAGAAGTCCGCGAGCAGCGCGGCGAGCTCGTCGGGCCGTTCTTCGGCGACGTGGTGGCCACAGTCGATCGTCGCTCCGCGAACGTCCGTAGCCCAGCCGCGCCAGATCTCCTGCATGTCGATTCCGTAGTCGAGCTCGGGATCGTCCTGGAGCAGCGAGACGACGAGCAAGGGGCTCGTGATCCGGCGGCCGGCGGCGCGGTCGGCGGCGTCGTGCTCGACGTCTTCGCGCAGTCCCGCGCGGTAGTCCTCCAGCATGGCGTGCACGACCTCCGGGTCGTGGAGAGCGAGCTGGAGGTCGGCATACGCTTCTTCGCCCATGTGCTCCGGCGTTGCTCCGTACCAGGCATCCGGGTCGGCGTTGATCACTCGCTCGGCAGGCTTGTCCAACTGGCCGAGAAACCACCAGTGCCACCAGCTGAGCGCGAAGCGCCAGTCGGCCCGCTCGAGCCGCTCGAGCAGCGGCATGCTCTCGATCAGCACGAGTCGCGCCACGGCCGTCGGCTGCTCGATTGCCAGCCTGGTTGCCACGTACGCACCACGATCATGGCCGACGACATCGAAACGCTCGTGCCCAAGCGCGCGCATCAGTCCGATGATGTCCAGCGCCATCGCGCGCTTCGTGTACGGCGCGACCTTGGACGACTGTCCGTACCCGCGCAAATCAGGACAGACGACGGTGTGTCGAGGCGCCAGGCGTGCTGCCACCGCATGCCAGGTCGCGTGCGTGCGTGGGTGCCCATGCAGCAGCACGACGGGAGATCCCTCGCCGCCGTGCCGGACGCGGAGCGTCGCGCCGGCGCCGCTGTCGACGTGCTCCACCGTGAACCCATCGAAGAACGCCACCGCGTCCGCATGCCCTCGCGCGCCTCGCCGCAATCGAACTATCGGCGGCGCTGCTCAGGCGATCGTTCGGTCTCCGCGTGCGACGCTCGCGCCAGTTTCCGCTTGTCCGCGATCACTGACCCGATGGCCCGAAGCAGCGGGTCGTCCTCCGGGCGGTCGGCTCCGATCACAAGCGCGGAGGCACGTTCGAGTGTCCGGATCTGGCGCCGCAGCAGCTGTGGACGCAGCAGCTGTGGACGCGTCGGCGCTTTGATCGGACTGGGGTCTCCAAACCGCTGCCGGTTTCGGCCGCGATAGCCACCTCTCAACCAGGGGGCCAACAAGTGCCCGATCTCATCCTTTGAACGCAATCCATCCGCGCGAGCGACGACCGTGTTCCCCTCGACGACCAGGAGCGCTGGGATGTTCGTGACCTGCAGCTTTTGGTGGATGTCGGGCCGTTCCTCGACCGGCACGACTCGCAGGTCGAACGTGTCGTGGTTACCACCCGCAGTCAGCACCGTCGCGACGAAGCCCTCGACGCGTCGGCAGAAGCCTGACCGGCTGGACGTCATGTACAGCAGCCGCAATGCCCGCTCCCGTTGCCGCATCCCAGCGGTCTAACGCTCGAACCCCTTGAATGGTTGCACTCACAGCGGGTCGGTGGGACCGCCTCACACGGGCTTGGCCCGTCAGCTACACCCTCGCGCCGGCGAGCTCGCGCTCGTAGAAGCGGAGGAACCCCTCCTGGTCGGGGCCTACCTGGTGGATCGCCAGGTGGTCGAAACCGGCCTCCGCGTACTGGGCGATCCTCCGGCGGTACTCGCCAGGATCGGGGCCGCAGACGACCTGCTCGGCGATCACGTCCTCGGTGACGAGCTCGGCCACGGCCTCGAAGTCCGCTGGCAACGGCAGCTCCTGGCTCAACCGGCCCGGCGCGCCAGCATTCGGCCAGATGCGGAGCGCCGTGCGCCGAGCCTCCGCTTCGTCCTCGGCCCAGCACACCGTGAGCTGGCCGTACCGCGGGCCGTCGCCGCCCGCATCGCGGTAGGCGCTCGTGACCTTCTGGTCGGGAGCGGTGCTGATCAGCCCGTCGCCGAGCGTGGCCGCCAGCTCCGCCGCCTGCGGCTGCGCCGCCGCCACCGCCACCTCGATCCGCTCGTCGGGCAGCGTGTAGATGCGCGCATGATCGACCGTGTAGTGCCTGCCGCGGAACGTCTGCGTGCCGCCTTCCCAGAGCTGCCGCATCAGGCGGATCGCCTCGTCGAGCATGTCGATCCGCTCGTCGGGCGCCGGCCAGCGCGCGCCGGTGACGTGCTCGTTCAGGTTCTCCCCGGTGCCGACGCCCAGAAAGAAGCGACCCGGCATCAGCGCCGCGCTCGTCGCAGCGGCCTGCGCGACGATCGCCGGGTGCATGCGGATCAGCGGACAGGTGACACCCGTCCCGAGCCGGAGCCGCTCGGTCTGCGTCGCGACCGCGCCGATCACCGTCCACACGAACGGGCTCTGTCCCTGGCTGTCCGTCCACGGATGGAAGTGGTCGGAGATGAGCGCGAAGCTCATCCCAGCCTGCTCCGCCGCTTTCGCATCGCGGACGATCTCCTCCGGCCGGCGCTCCTCACACGAGATCGAGTAGCCGATCTCCACGGCCTGTCGCGTTCCCGCGACCTTGTCTGCGAAACCTGATCCGCGGCAACTCAGGTCCGGCAGCAGCGGAAGTCTTCGCCGACAAGATGATCCTCTTCGCCGCGCACAGGCCCCTCTCCGATATTCCGTCGTGCTTGGTCGTGCCTCGCGGGCTTCACGACTCATTCCTCAGCAATTGGTCGGATCCCGGCGTTGCACCCTCGGACTCGCGGCCGGAGAAATCGGCCGCGAGTCCGAGTCCGATACTCGTGCTGGCTTGGCTAGACGTGAACGCCGTGACCGCGGCGGTCGACGACGAGGCGATAGATCAGGAGCAGGACGACTGCGCCGACGATGGCCGTCAGCCACGTCGAGATGTCGAAGAACTCGTCCAGTGGATGTGCGCCGAATACGGCGGCTGCCACCAAGCCACCCAAGAGCGCGCCGGCGACGCCGATCAGGGTCGTGACGATGAACCCGCCAGGATCGTCGCCGGGCAGCAGCGCCTTCGCGATTGCCCCGGCGATGAGCCCGAGAATGATGAATGCGATAATGCCCACAGTTTTTTCCTCCGTCGTTGTGATCCGTACCACGGTCAACGCGGCTGCCCTGGGAACGGTTCCGTGCTGACGCGTCGGCGCTGAGTTGCTTCCGAGCCGATCCCTCCAGATCGACTGCGGACGCCGAGACAGCCCGCGAATGCGTGCGGCCGATTCGAAGTGGTTCCTGGGTTTGCGCGGTGCGCCGTTGCGGGCATGGGTGGCGGGCCATGGGCTTGAGCGCAGAGCGGTCGGCGAAGAACGAGGCAGCGTTCCGTGACCAGAACGAGCGTCTCGAGAAAGCTCGGCTCGAGCTGCTTGGAGTGGATGGTCGAGTGACGCCGTTTCTCTGTGAGTGTGATGACGTGTCGTGTACTGCTGTGGTGCTGTTGAGGTTGGATCAGTACGAGGAGGCGCGGGGCACGCGGCGCCGTTTTGTTGTCAGGCCGGGCCACGTGGCCGACAATGCGCAAGTCGTTGCGCGTCACGAGGACTATTGGCTGGTCGAGAAACAGGGCGAGGCCGGCCGGGTCGCAGAGGCCGAGGCTGAGGAACGGCAGGCGACCGGGTGACCGGACGCGAACAGCAAATCAGCGTGAACGAGATCCTCTTCCGAGAGGTCAACGAGCGCATCGAGGACGTCTCTGAACGCAGGTCGACGTTGGAGAGTGTCGACTTCGTCTGCGAGTGCGGCCGACCCGACTGCACCAGCCGCGTGCCGCTCACCTACGAGCAGTACGAGGCCGTCAGGAGCGACGGCCAGCGCTTCATGGTGTTGCCCGGGCACCTGACCGGCTCGATCGAACGCGTCGTCGAAGACCACGGCACCTATCAGGTGGTCGAGAAGGATGACGGCGAGGCAGCCGAACTCGCCGAGGCCACCAACCCTCGGTAGCGGGACTGCGGGTCGGGCTCGGACGGCGGCAGTCCGATCTCCATGCGCCCCCTCGGAAGGGACTGCCGCCCTTCCCGTCATTCGGCAGAACGGGAACCAGGACGCTTTCGGACGTGAGCCGACCAGGCGAGTCCCATTTGCCGTGAAGTGTTTGGCCGTTCCGCGCGGGGGGAGGAACGACCCTCACGTCACATCGAGGAAGGGGTCAAAATGGCGAGTACCGCCAGCGAAACGGGCCGTGAAGGGCTCGTCGGAGAGGCGACATCGCAGGTTGAGGACGCGGCGTCGGCTGCTCAGGAGAAGGCTGTCGAGCTGAAGGAACAGGGGAAGGGCAAGCTCGGCGAGGCGCTCGACCAGCGCACGAACGAGGCCGGGCAGCAGGCGCGGAAGATGGCGCAGGCGCTCCGCCAGAGCGGCGAAAAGCTGCGCGGTCAGGGTGAGTCCCAGCAGGCCGCCGACGTCGCGGAGGGCGTTGCCGACCGGATCGAGCGGTTGGGCGGGTACCTGGAGCGCGCGAGCGGCGACGCGCTGTTGCGCGATGCCGAGGACTTCTCACGACGGCGTCCGTGGATGATCGCGGGCATCGGGCTGGTCGCAGGACTGGCCGCATCACGGTTCCTGAAGGCGTCGTCGGAGCGCCGCTACGACGGCTCGAGGCAGGGGAGCGCTTCCTCCGCCGGGCACAGCATCTCGACGTCGAGTGATCGTCCGACCACGGACGAACCGCGCGCGGGCGAGAGCAACGGCACGAGCCGGTGATCGGAATGTCCAACGGAACGGACGGAGGAGACCTGCGCGATCGACCGCTCGGCGAAGTAGCCGGCGACCTCACGCGTGACCTGTCACTGCTCGTTCGGCAGGAGATGGAACTCGCCAAGGCCGAGATGAAGGAGAAAGGACGCGTCGCAGCTCCGGGGCTCGGCATGATCGGCGGTGCGGGAGTTACGGGCCTGATGGCCGCGGGGGCACTGACCGCGTTCCTCATCCTCACGCTTTCCATCTTTCTGCCCGAGTGGTCGTCGGCGTTGATCGT
>JBKPMA010000243.1:0-5858 GCA_046731935.1 Acidobacteriota bacterium | reverse complement strand
GGGCTAAAAGGCTAAAGGCCGAAAGCCAAAGGCTACAGGCGAAGGGCTACAGGCTACGGACTACGGGCTACAGGCTACAGGCTACGGGCTGCGGGCTGCGGGCTGCGGGCCAAACTCAAAGGCCTAAGGCACCTTCATACCGCGCCTTGTTGCCGCACCCTATTGACGCACCTCGCTGCCGCACCTCATTACCGCACCCTGTTGCCGCACTCTATTACCGCACCTTGCGACCGCACCTTATTACCGCACCTTGCGACCGCACCTTATTGCCGCACCTTATTACCGCACCTATTTAGTTACCGTCTCATCCAAGTTCAGCAACGCATTTGCGACGAGCGTCCATGCGGCGCGGTCGGCTTGAGTCGCGTCAGACGCAGACTCTCCGAGCACCTGCGCGCCTGCGGCCGGCGCGTTCTTGAAGTGCTCCTGCTGCTTGCGGAGCGACTGGACGATGCGATCGATCTCCGCGGGCGATGGCTGCCGTGACGTGCAGAGCCTGAAGCCGTACGCGGCGCGAGCCCGATCGATGGCGCCTGCGTCCGTACCGGACGCGCTCTGTGGTGTTTCGCGCAGGATGCGTGCGGCCAGCGCTCGCGCGGCCTCGAAGAACGCTTCGTCGTTCAGCAGCACCAGCGCCTGCAGCGGCGTGTTGGTGCGCACGCGCCGCACGGTGCAGAACTCGCGGCTCGTGCCGTCGAACGCGATCAGGCTCGGATACGGCGCCGTCCGCCGGATGAACGTGTAGAGACTACGGCGATAACGATTCGGTCCGGTGCTCGTCACCCACTTGGCGTCACTGTAAGGATTGTCCCAGATGCCATCGGGCTGCGGCGGGAATACGCTCGGCCCGCCGATCGCGGGCGACAGCAGTCCGCTCGCCGACAGCACCGAGTCGCGAAGCGTCTCGGCCTCGAGGCGGAACCGGGGACCCCTCGCGAGCAATCGGTTGTACGGATCCCGCTCGATCAGCTCCGGTGAGGCCGAGGCAGACTGCCGGTACGTCGCTGAGGTCACGATCAGACGATGGAGCGCCTTGACGCTCCATTTGTTGCGCTCGAGCTCTGTCGCCAGCCAATCGAGGAGCTCGGGATGGGATGGCGGTGCCCCTTGCGTGCCGAAGTCCTCGCTGGTCTCGACGATTCCCCGCCCGAAGAATTGCTCCCAGGCCCGGTTGACCTCGACGCGCGCGGTGAGCGGATTGTCACCGCTCACCAGCCAGCGCGCCAGACCGAGCCGGTTCGGCATCTGGTCGTCCGGCATGGGCGGCAATACCCCGGGTGTGCCGGCGTACACGCGATCGCCCTTCGCCATGTAGCTGCCGCGCACGCGGAACCAGGTCGAAGGCCGTTCGTATCCATTGCGTTCGTGCAGCACCTGCGCCTTGGTGATGCCGATGGCGCTGATCTTGTCCTCGAGCTCCATGATTCGCGTTCGCAGATCCTCGAGAACTGGGGCCTTGTCGCGGAACGTGTCTCGTACGGCGTCGCGTTGTTCTTCGGTGCGCGCCTCCGGCGCGACGTCGAGCGCCGCCCGTGTGCTTGCGCCGACGGTCGTGACGACGAATGGGTCGGGATCAGATGTCACCGAGAGCCGGAAGCGTCCCAACGCCTGCGAGACCGCGATGCCCTTGAACGTCAACGTGACGACTGCGGTGCCCGTGGTCGGATCGAGCGGCGTCTTCAGCTTGAACACCGCCGCGCGCGGATGCCTGACGACGTCGTTTGTCGCGTTGATGCTCCAGCCGGGCGGCAGATCGCGCGTGTTCTTCGTCTCCGCATCCGGCGTCACGAGCTGGTTGGCTTCGTTGCCGCCGACGTGGCTGTTGTCGTTGGCTTTCTCGAACACGAGCGGCGCGCCGGGCGCGGCCGATGGTGAGGACGCGACCGCGACGGTGAATCCAGTGAGCGCGAAGTTGCCGTAGTAGTCGCGGCCTGGGCCGCCCTGCGGCAAGCCTTTGTCAGGCAGTGCCTCCAGCCGGATCGCCGAGATAGCGGTGGCGGGCAGCGTGGCCTTGACGACGTACGTGTCGTTCAGAGGACTGGGTCCACTGGCACGAACGGATCCATCGGGCAGCGTTGTCAGGATCGTCCCCTGACTGGCGCGTGAGGTAAGTGGTGTCAGAACGGTCCAGCGTTGTTCTGCCGCGCGAATCGACTGCTCCCACGCGGACTGTTGTTCGGTCCGCTCTGGAGACTGGGCCGACATCTGCGCTTTGAGCTCGTCGAGCTGCGCCTGCAGGACTTTCCGCTGGGCGGCCTGCTCGGGTGTCGGAAGATCGAGCTCCGGTTCTGAAATGTAGTGATCGCCGCCCTGTTCCCCGAACACCGAGTAGTCGCCGTTGTCGAAGAACGCGAGCATGCGATAGAAGTCGCGCTGCGAGAACGGGTCGTATTTATGGTTGTGGCACTGGGCGCAGCCGATCGTCGTGCCGAGCCACACCGTTCCCGTCGTGCTCACCCGATCGACGAGCGTCTCCCAGCGTGCCTCCTCGACGTCAATCCCGCCCTCCTGGTTGAGCAGCGTGTTGCGGTGGAACCCCGTCGCGATCCGCTGCGCGTCGGTCGGCGCCGGCAGCATGTCGCCCGCGATCTGCTCGATCGTGAACTCGTCGAACGGCATATCGCGATTCAGCGCGTCGATCACCCAATCGCGGTACGGCCACATCACGCGAAGATCGTCCTTCTCGTATCCGTTCGAGTCGGCATACCGCGCCAGATCGAGCCAGGGACGCGCCCACCGCTCACCATAGTGGGGCGACGCAAGCAGGCGATCCACGGCGCGCTCGTAGGCGTCTGGCTTCGCATCGCTCTCGAACTCGTCGAGCTCCTGGGGTGTCGGCGGCAATCCGATGAGGTCGAGCGAGACACGGCGGAGCAGCGCGTCCTTCGCGGCTTCCGGTGACGGACTGAGTCCCTCATGCTCCAGCCGCGCGAGAACGAACCGGTCGATCGGCGTCCGAACCCAGGATTCGTTTTTCACCGCGGGCAGTGCGGGACGAACGGGAGGCTGATATGCCCAGTGCTCGTGCGTCGCGTCGGCCGCTGCGGTTTGCGCCTGCTCCGGCCATACCGCGCCGGCCTGTATCCACGCCCGGATGCGCGCAATCGTCTCCGCCGGCAGCGGATCCTTCTTGAGCGGCATCTGGTCTTCGCCATCAAGACCCTGGAGCCGCCGCAGAAGCAGGCTGTGTTCGGCGTCACCAGCGACGATCGCGGGGCCGTTGACGCCGCCCTTGAACGCGCGGGCACGGAGATCGAGGCGGAGCGAGCCCTTCGACTTGTTGGGCCCGTGACACTCGTAGCAGTGCTGTTCGAGGATGGGCTGGATGTCGGCCGCGTAGACGGGCGCGGGGGCCGGCGTTCCAGCCTGCGCCGCCACGCGGGCACGCTCCGCGACCGCCCAGACGGCCAGGCTCGAGACGAGGGCAATCGAGACGCGCCAGCCTGCGGAAACACGTGCGCCCATGGGGACCGCCCGACATCTTACTGCGGCGCGGGGCACCCGGCACAACGCGTAAGGGCGGGGTGCATCGATGGAAAGGAGAATGACCCCGCCCCCACATCAGCCAGGCACGCCGATGTAGCGGCGGATGCGGTCCGCGTCAGCCGCCAGCACAGATGTGGGGGCGGATGCAGTCAGCGTCAGCCGCCTGTCGTCCGCCCTTTGATTCGGTTTTATCGCGTCGCCGTCCCCGGCCCGCGGACGCGTCTGTTCTCGAAGATTTCCACCGCCGACGGCAACGGCTCGCCAAACGAGAAGTCACCAACGACGATGTCGATGTCACCGTCACCATCGAAATCGCCGACGTCGAGCGTCGCATGGTTCGGAGTGCCCACTTCGATGACGTGGCGCTCGAATTTCCCCGCGTCGGTCTGCTCCAGCCACACCAGGGAGGGAAGTGTGCTCAGCACAGGATCACCAGGCTGCGACAACGTGCAGGCGACGATGTCGAGATCGCCGTCGCCGTCGAGGTCCACGGTCTGGGCTCGCTGAACACCCGGGAGCTCGGCGAGCGTGTGCTCCTCGAAGGGGAACGTTCCTCGATTCTCGAGCCACTGGATCCCGTGATACGGCTTGACGAGCTGGTCGTCGAAGCTGTCGCCGTGTGTCAGCAGGACATCGAGTCGTCCGTCGTCGTCCAGGTCCACGACCTCGATGCCCGACGAGCCCCAGTTCGGATGAGGCGCCGCGTAGATCGTTTGCGCCTGAAAGCGCATACCGCCCTGGTTGATGAACGCCACGACTGTCTCGTGTTCCTGCGAGAAGAGCACGACGACGTCCATCAATCCGTCGCGATTGAGGTCCACCGGAATCGTATGGATGGCACCGGGGCGAGGATCCACCTGGATCGGTGTAAAGCCCGGCGAATCGTAGTCGGTGGTCGTGTTCTTCAGGATCGTGAAGTCCCCCGTACGCCGCCATCCGAACGCCGCGACCGCCAGGTCGGGTTTGCCATCGCCGTCGAAGTCAGCGGCCTCGACGTCCGCGACGCGTGGCCATCCGGTCAACGTGCCGGCCGAGTAGCTGCCGTCGCGCTTGCCGCGAAGCCACACGACGGCTCCCTTGTGATGATCGCCAGGCTGGAACAGGCCGAGGTCGGCGATGAGGAAGTCCATCGCGCCGTCGTGATCGAGGTCGTACGGCGCGATGTGCGCCGGACTTCCGAGCCGCGCAATCTCCTTGAGTCGGGGCTCTTCTTCGTACGGCATCGCGGTCGCGATCACGCCCGACCGCATGTCGCTCAACACCAGGTCGAGGAGTTTCGGATGACTGGAGTGGAGCAGCCGGATGTTAGCGACGGCTGGCGGCGGCGATCCGTCGAGCGTCGGAATCGTTCGCCGGCGGAAAGCAACCTTCGAGTCGGGCGCCGGCCATTTCGCCGGCGGCGCGAGCCGGACGGGCGCATGCATCTCGTAATACGCGACCATCGCCTCCCAGTCAGGCGGGAACGTCACGTTCCGCGACACCGTGCCTGGAGGTCCGCCGGGCTCCGGCTGCTTGTTCAGGATGAGAAACATCTTCGCGATCTCATCCCGCCAGCTTGCGCGCGGGAGTACATCCGGCGGCGGCAGCTTGTGGCACGTGACGCATTGAACGCGCGCCGTGGCTTCGCCGGTCTTGAGGGTCTCCGCTGAGGGCGTGCCTCGTGTCTGAAACGCAGCGACAGTGCCGAAGCGAGACAACCAGCCCGACGGCCCAGGCGCCGCGGAGATCGCTGCCCCGGCGAGTGCGCCGGCGAGCGCGAGGCGAGCGGTAAGGGGGCGGGGAACCATACAGTCTGCGGTCTACGGAGTCTTCGGTCTTCAGTCTTCGGTCTAGGGACTCTTTCGGGTTCGTTGGTTCTCGAAGATCTCAACGGAGCCCTGGACAGGCCCGCCCATCGAGAAGTTCCCCACGACAATGTCGATGTCGCCGTCGTGGTCGTAGTCGCCGACATCCAATGACGCGTGCGTCGGCTGTCCGACCTCGATGACGTGCCGTTCGAAGACACCCGGCTTGGTCTGCTCGAGCCAGACCACGGCGGGCATCATCGGCGTTTCCGTATTGTGCGTCGCGACGAGCGCGCAGGCGACGATGTCGAGATCGCCGTCGCCGTCGAGATCGACGGCTTGCGCACGCTGAACACCCGCGAGCGTGGCGATCGTGTGCTCGGTGAACGGGTACGTGCCCTTGTTCTCGAGCCACTGAATGCCGTGATACGCCTTCAGAATGTCATCGTCGAACGTATCGCCATGCGTCATGAGGACGTCGAGATCGCCGTCCTTGTCCAGATCGACCACCTGAATGCCCGATGATCCCCAGTTGGGGTGCGGCGCCTCGTAGATCGTTTGTGGATCGAATCGCATGCCGCCTTGATT
>JBKPMA010000242.1:0-11308 GCA_046731935.1 Acidobacteriota bacterium | reverse complement strand
GTACCCGGTACTTACACCATTCGCGCCGAGCTCCAGGGCTTCAAGGCCGTCGAGCAGAAAGGCGTCGTCGTCCGCCTCGGACAGACGATCGAGGTGCCGGTCGCGATGCAAGTCGGCGGCGTGGCCGAAACGGTCGAAGTCACCGCCAGCTCGCCGATCGTCGATACGCGATCGACAACGGTGGGTGCGGTGCTCGACAGCACGCAGCTCGCGAACATTCCGATCGGCCGGCGGTTCAGCGATGCGCTGTATGTCGCGCCGGGCGTGACGAGCAGCGGCAGCGCGGGCCGTTCGAATCCGTCCATGGGCGGCGGCAGCGGCCTCGACAACCAGTACGTCGTCGATGGCGTGAACATCACGAACGCGGGCTATGGCGCCCTCGGTTCGTACTCCATCGTGTTCGGATCGCTGGGGAACGGCACGCCGTACGACTTCGTGCAGCAGGTCCAGGTAAAGACCGGCGGTTACGAAGCGGAGTTCGGGCAGGCCATTGGCGGCGTGGTGAACGTCGTGACCAAGAGCGGCACGAACAACGTGCGCGGCAGCGTGTTCGGCTACAGCCGGCCGAGCGGCGCCGAAAGCGACTGGAAGCAGTACCAGAGCGCAAACGGTACCGTGCAGACATTGGGAACGTCTCTCAGCGACTTCGGTGCCCAGGTCGGCGGACCGATCATGAAGGACAAACTGTTCTTCTTCGGAGCGATCGATCCGAGCTGGGAGACGCGAACGTTCCAGGCGCCGAACAACGTCGACGCCGACGGCAACCGTCAGTTCCCGCTGTACAACAACGACGGCATCGACCGGAAGCGACAGATCACCTCGTATTCAGCGAAGGCGACCTATCAGCTGGCGAGCAACCACCGCATCGACGCGTCGTTTTTCGGCGATCCGGCAAACGGCGCCAACGGTCCGCAGCGCACGTCGGCGCTGCTGGCACAGGACACGTCTCAGTACAGCAAGCTCGACAAATTCGGCGGCAACAACCAGACGGTGAAGTACGACGGCGTGTTCTCGCCAAAGCTGCTCGTCGAGGGATCGTACTCGCACGCGCGTAATCAGATCGTCGAGGTGCCGTCGGTCGATGACTGGTTCACCCAGGACTTCCGCGTCACACCTACGCTCGTCACCGGCGGCATCGGGTTCTACGAGGCCGGCAACGACGGCAAGAACGATCAGTTCCAGGCGAAGGCGACGAGCATCATCGGCGCGCACCAGTTGCGCTACGGTGTGAGCTACGAGCGCGTCGAATACGACCAGATCAACCAGCGCACCGGCCCGACGTTCACCGCGCCGAACGGTGAAGTGACGGCGACGGGCGCGCAGGTGGACATCCTCCCGGAAATTACCGGGCTCGGGCAGATCTACCGCGTGAATCGCGCGAATTTCAACAGCGCGCGCATCACGAAGCAGCACTACACCTCGTTCTTCGTGCAGGACACGTGGACGGTCGGCAACCGGCTGACGATCAAGCCGGGCATCCGCTACGAGCAGCAGACGCTCGTCGGGACGATCGTTGACGACTTCTCGCTGAAGAACAACTGGGCGCCACGTATCGGCGCGACCTACGATCTGCTCGGCAACGGCCGCTCGAAGATCTTCGCGAACTGGGGGATCTTCTACGCCCGCATCCCGAACGATCTGGCAGCGCGCGCGCTGTCGGCCGACGCCGGCATCAGCCGCGCGGACTACTACGATGCCGCGCTCACGCAGCCGATTCCAGACGGCGTGCTGACGGTGACGCAGACACCCGGCGGCGACCCGCTGAGCGCGACGCAGCACTATCTGACGCAGGGTACCGGAGCGGATCTGATCGACCCGAACGTCAAGTCGTCGTACGTCAACGAGTTTGTCGGCGGGTACGAGTTCGAGGCGTTCCCGAACGTGAACCTCGGCGTGCGCTACATCCACCGGAGCATCCCGCGCGTGCTCGAGGACGTCGGTCCGTACGCGGTGGGAGCGTGCGACATCCTCGGCGTGGGTTGCTCGTTCGACTACACGCTGACGAATCCGAATCCGAGTACGCCGACGCTCGACGGACTCGGCGCGAAGTACGAAAAGCCGATTCACGACTACGACGCGGTCCAGTTCACAGCCGAGAAGCGGTTCTCGAACAACTGGGCGGTGCAGGCCTCTTACACGTGGTCGCGGCTGCATGGCACGTTCGAAGGCTTCTATCGCGAAGACAACGGCCAGTCGGACCCGGGGATCACGTCTCTGTACGATTTCCCGACCAACGATCCGTCGTATTCGCAGATCGGCGTGCCGCAGTTCGGCTACCAGGGTGACATCCGGTACCTCGGCTCGCTTGGCGCCGGGCCGCTGCCGCTCGATCGCCCGCACGTGATCAAGGTGTTCGGCAACTACGTGTTCAACTTCGGACTGAATGCCGGTCTGGGGCTCACCCTGAACTCGGGCACGCCGCTGACGGCGCTGGCGGCAAACCCGAACTACACCAACGGCGGTGAGATCCCGTTGACGCCGCGCGGCGACGGCTTCCAGACCGTGGACGGCTTCCGCACGCGGACCCCGTTCGAATACAACACCGACGCGCACGTGGACTACGCGTTGAAGCTCTCGGGCAACATGCGAGTCGTGCTGCTCGCGGACCAGTTCAACATCTTCAACGTGCAGCGAACGACCAACTACGACAACTGGTCGGAGCTGTCACTCGGCGTCGTCAACCCCGACTTCGGGAAGCCGATTTCGCAGATCATCTCCGGACCGCAGTATCAGGCTCCGCGGCAGATCCGCTTCGGCGCCCGGTTCGAGTTCTAAAGAATGAAGGGAGCGCGCTGTTGAAGGCGCGCTCCCTTCCTTCGGTTTTCGGCTTTAGGCCTTAGACTTTCGGCAAGCCAGCACCTCCGCACGTCGGTCGCACTCTCCGTCCCCACCGTCCGTCCGCATCAATTTGAGGCACCTTTCTGGCGCACCTTTGGCGCTGTTCGTCCCACAGTGGTATTACCAGCGCAATTAGTCCCTGACGAACTGGCGTTCCCCGGTGACCAGTCGCGTCCAACCAGTTGGATCTCGATCCATCCGTCCTGATATCGTTGCGGCCCAACCGCTATTCGACCCGCCCCTAAGGCATTCCGTCACAAGCAGTAAGCCGTTCGGCCCACTCTGGCAGACTTCTTTCTTAATGATGAACCGTCCAGGTACCCGCCTTATTTACCACCTGGCTCGTTTTGAAAGACCCCAAGAGGAGGATCGAGAATGGTTAGACGTGCACTGCTGACCCTGGCGTGCGTTCTGGCAGTGACCCTGCCCGGCTTCGCGCAGGAGCAGACTGGCACGGTGGCCGGCACGGTCAAGGACAGCACCGGCGCTGTTCTTCCGGGCGTCACTGTGGAGATTGTGAGTGTGGACCGCGGCAACGTGACCGTGGCCTCCACGACCACCGATTCGGTGGGCGTGTACCGCTTCCCGGGTCTCGTGCCGGGCAAGTACGAAGTCAAGGGCACGCTGCAGAGCTTCACCCCTGGTGGCGTGAAGAACATCGACCTGCGGCTTGGCCAGATCCTGACCGTTGACTTCGCCCTGAGCGTTGGCGGCACCGCCGAAAGCGTCCAGGTCACCGCCGAGTCACCGATCCTCGATACGAAGCAGAGCGCGCGGGGCACGAGCATCCGCGCCGAGCAGATCGAACTCGTTCCGCACGGCCGCGACTTCACGTCGCTCGTGACGCAGGCTCCTGGTGCGAACCAGGAAGCCAAGCTGGGCGGGCTGTCGATCGACGGTGCGAGTGCCGCGGAAAACCGCTTCATCGTGGACGGCATCGAGACCACCAACATGCAGAGCGGCCTCTCCGGCAAGAACGTGATCTCGGACTTCATCGAAGAAGTCCAGGTCAAGTCGAGTGGCTACACGGCCGAGTACGGCGGCGCCATGGGCGGCGTCATCAATGCTGTCACCAAGAGCGGCACGAACGCGTATCACGGCAGCGGCCTCCTGTACTGGCAGGGTGACAAGACCAGCGGTGGCCAGTCTCCGGCGTTCGGCTCGCTGTTCGCCTCGCCCGTTACCGCGACCGGCCAGAAGACGCTCCGCACCTCGCTGACCGACTCGGACCAGGCCGAATACGTCAAGTATCCGGAAGACAGCTGGAACCGCGTTGAGCCGGGCTTCGCCATCGGCGGCCCTATCGCCAAGGACAAGGCGTGGTTCTTCGGCGCCTATCAGCCCGCGCTGACTAACATCAGCCGCGACGTCACGCCGTCCAGCGCGGTCAACCCGGATGCCGCGCCGGCCAGCGAAGATCGCAAAGACACCGTGCAGTACATGACGGCGAACGTCACGAGTCAGATCAGCAACAGCCTGCGTGCGCGTGTCGCGTACAACAACAGCTGGAGCAAGCAGGACGGCTTGCTGCCCGGTCTGAACGGCCTCGACCCGGCCGGCACGAACTACAAGAAGGCATCGACGTTCCCGAACTACTCGGTGTCGGCGAACGCCGACTGGGTGGCCACCTCTCAGCTGGTCTTCGGCGTGCGCGGCGGCTACTACATGTCCGACCAGCATGACAGCAACGTCACGGAAGAGCCGCTGTACCGCTGGAACACGACCAACAACATTGGTTTCATGGATGTGCCGGAGTCGTTCCAGCACGGCACGGGCTTCACCAGTATCCCGACGAACACCAAGGTGACGCGCGATCAGCAGACGCGGGCCTACTTCCAGGCGGACGGCACCTGGTACGCGAACGCCGGCGGTCAGCACCAGATCAAGTTCGGCACGCAGTTCGATCGCGTCGGCAACGATGTGCTGAGCGGCGAATCGCGCCCGCGCGTCACGCTCCGCTGGGGCCTCGGCCTCGCGCCAAGCTCAGATCTGCCTGCGATGACGGGCACGTACGGCTACTACTCGGTCAGAAGCAATGCCGCCGACCCGACGGCTGGCTTCGTCACCGAGGGCAACGTCCACACGAACAACCTCGGCCTGTTCATCCAGGACGCGTGGACCATCGGCAGCAAGCTGACGGTCAACCTCGGGCTCCGCACCGAGCGTGAGCACGTGCCGACCTACGCCCTCGCCGCCGACTACCCGGACGATGTGATTCCGAAGTACGGGATCGACTTCAAGTTCGGTGACAAGCTCGCGCCGCGCGCCGGTTTCGCCTACGACCTCAAGGGCGACGGCAAGTGGAAGCTGTTCGGTTCGTGGGGCATCTTCTACGACATCTTCAAGACCGAACTGGCCCGTGGTTCGTTCGGCGGCGACAAGTGGATCGAGTACTACTACACGCTCGACACCTACGACTACAACACGCTCGTTCCGAGCGGCTGCCCGCCGGCGTGCCCCGGCAACTTCATCCGCTCCACAGACTTCCGCCATCCGTCGTTCGGGTCGGATGCCGTGCAGCCCGGCCTGAAGCCGATGAAGCAGCAGGAGGCCACGATCGGCATGGATCACGAGCTCTCACCCATCATGGCGGTGAGCGCGCACTACGTGCACAAGCAGCTCGATCGGACGATTGAAGACACCGGCTCCCTCGACGCGGACGGCAACGAGATCTACATCATTGCCAACCCGAGCGAAGGGCTGACCGCGCTGGCCTTCACCGATCCGGCTACGAAGATGCCGAAGCCGAAGCGGCAGTACGACGCTCTCGAACTGCGCTTCGACAAGCGCTTCGCGAACAACTGGCTGTTCAATGCCAGCTACACGCTGAGCCGCCTGTATGGCAACTACTCGGGTCTGTCGCAGTCGGATGAAAACGGCCGCACCAGCCCGAACGTCGGCCGTGGCTACGACTACCCCGCGATGATGTTCGACGGGTCCGGCAACCCGGTCTACGGCCGGCTCGCCACCGATCGGCCGAACCAGCTCAAGGCGCAGTTCGTGTACTCGTTCAACTTCGGCACGAACGTGGGCCTGAACGAATACCTCGCGAGCGGCGTGCCCGTGTCGCGCGAGCTCGGCATTCTGCCGACCAGCAACTACCCTGTGCAGTACGAAGGCCGTCTGAGCGATGGACGGACCGACATGCTGTCGCAGACCGACCTGTACGTCAGCCACGACCTGAAGTTCAGCGGCGATCGCAAGCTGCGCTTCGAGCTGACGGTGACCAACCTGTTCAACCAGCAGGCGGCCATCTCGAAGTACACGACCTATCAGAAGGTCGATGGCGTGGACTTCGACCAGGCGGACTTCTACAACCACAAGCTGGACTTCAATCAGCTGATTCAGGAGCAGGGCATCGCGAAGGATCCGCGGTTCCTGCTGAATAGCGCGTACCAGACGCCGATTCTGGCCCGCTTCGGCGTGAAGTTCCTCTTCTAGTTCTCCGCGTCGTCGACGACGCGGTGCGCTTCCGCCCCGCGGGCCTTCAGTGGTCCGCGGGGCGTTTTTCTTTTGGCTGGAGGTTCATATGCGGTCGCTGATGCCGCTGCTCGTTGCCCTGCTCGGTCTCGCCGCGCCCGCGGCCGCTCAACCCCCGCAACCGAATAATCCCAACGCGCAACTCGGTCTCGTGCACTACAACAGCGCCTGGGATCTGATGCGATCCGAGAAGTACGAAGAAGCGATCGCAGAATTTCAGGACGCGCTGAAGCTCAACCCGAAACTCAACATGTCGCACTACGGGATCGGGCGTGCGCGGATGGCGCTCCATCAGTACGACGCGGCAATAGCGGAGTACACCGCCTGCCGGGATTACATCCTGACCGAGGAAGGCCGTAAGTACACCGGACAGGCCGATGCCGACAGGGCACGGCGGGACCGCATGATGGAGCTGCAAGACCTCCAGCGGCAGTACTCGAAAGGACCGCAGAACACGTCGACGGCCGACATGCAGCGCCAGATCGGGAACGCAATGCGCATGCAGCAGGACGCGACGGACCGCGGACAAAACATCAGCATCGATGCGTCTGTTCCTGCATTCCTCTCAGTGGCGCTTGGCAGCGCATACTTCCGCGCGGATCGCCGAACCGAGGCCGAGAAAGCGTACAGAGCCGCCATCGCGGTGGATTCGAAAGCCGGTGAAGCCTATAACAACCTGGCGGTGATCTATCTGCTCAGCGAGCGCTACGAACTGGCGGAGCAGTCCGTGAAGAACGCCGAGAAGGCCGGCTTCCATGTGAATCCCGATTTGAAGGATCAGATCAAGGCGGGAAAGAAGTAGCACAGGCTACAGGCTGCTGACTACAGGCTGCGGGCCTTGTCATTCCGCGCACTGCACCAGTTCGCAGGCCTGTAGCCGGTAGCCCATGGCCTGTCGCCTGTCGCCTGTCGCCTGTAGCCTGCCTCAATTCAGTATCGCATTGAACAGCAGCTTGAACGTGCCGTGCGGCTGGCCGCGGAACTGGGGGCGGAACGCGAACAGCACGACGTGGCCGCGGCCGAAGGGCACATCGAGCACGGCGTCGCGTCCGGCGATCGTCGGAGCACCAAGCAGCCAGCCGCTCATCAGCAGCCGATCGGGCGCCGCGTATTTCACCGGCCGACTGCCTACGGGCGCCGCGGTCGCGAACGCACGCGATCCCTCGAAATACGCAGCCGCGTCCGCTTCCATTCCCCATCCAATGGGTTGATTCGGATCCACCTGGATGCGGACGACCGATCCGGGACAGTAGAACTCGGTCCGCGGCACACCGCGCGTCGGATCGCTGATCGACTCGAAGACACCGCCAAAGCGATCCAGCACCAGGTCGCTCGCCTCGTCCAGTGCGATCAAGCGCCCGCCGTCCTGCACGAAGCGCCGGAGCGCATCCACGCCGTCTGGACCGATACCGCCCTGGTATTCAGGCGGCGGCGGATTCCACGGTCCTGGCGTCGTCGGGCGCCGGCCCGGCTGATGTCCGTCCATGATCTGGGATGGCGACTGGCTCGGGAGCAGGATGACGTCGAAGCGTTTCCGCAGGCCGCCGGCGCGGACATCCGTGTTCACGATGGACGTGTACGGAAAGCCGTACTGCTCCAGGACCCACCGCGTCCACCCTTCATCGATGTTCGCGACGTAGCTCTTATAGACGCCGAGGCGTGGCCGCCTCACGGCACGGGTGGTGGACACAGGCGCTTCGAGCCCCCAGACCGCCACTCCGAGCACCACTGTCTGCGAGCGCAATGCGGCTTCCAGATCGGTTTGCATGCGGGACTGGCGCGGGCTGTCGACAATCCAGGTGCCGGGAGGGAGCGTGGTGCCTGGGCGCGGCTCGAAGCGGGCGGGAGTCCGGCTCACATTGAACCCCGCATCGAGCAGCGCATTGATCGCGCGCACCGACACCGACGGTGCCGGATCGATCGCCCATGCGCGGACGGCGTGAGTCCCCGGTGGCGCGTTCAGCGTGGCGTCGGCGCGAGGCGGCTCCTCGAGCCGCTGCAGCGCCGAGGTGTCGAACGGACGTTCGACAGCGATCGTGTGGACGCCCATCTGATACGACAGCGTCCAACCGGCCGTGTCGTATGGCGGAATCGGCGGTCCACCCGGATACGCGCGAAGGTCGGGATACTGCTGCGGCTCGAGCAGATCCTTGGCGAACGGGCGGAAGGGCTGCGCCATCAAGACGACGTACGTGCCGGCTGGATAGCTCGCATCGTCGGCCACGAAGGCGCGCGTGGCCCGATGCACCTGCACCGCGCCCTTCATCAACGTCGCCAGAAACGCCATGGCCGCCGGCTGGTCGTGCTGATCGGGTGTGACCACGTACGCCACCGGCGCATCTCGTCGTCCGGCTTCAATCTGACGCGTGCCGATATTGTAGATGCCGTTCAGCAGCTGCTCGCGATATTTGCCGGCGGCATCGAGCACCCCCAGCGATCCCGTGAGCATGTACTCCACCGCATCTCGCAGGTGCAGCGTGCCGCCCTTCCACGGGTGCGGATACGTCACGGACGGCGTCAGCGGCGGCACGCCGTTCGCGAGCGTGGCCGGAAAATCCACGGGGTTGTAGGTGAACGGCGTCGCCGAGGGATGGCCGGTCTCGGTCAGGATGCCGATCATGTTGTGGAAGTAGCTCGCGGTCCGGACCGAGCCGTTGTACCAGACGGAGAACTGATAGCGCGAAATGACGCCGTCCTTGTTCTCCTGCTCGAAGCGATGCTGCATGGCGCCGCCGATCAGATCGACGCCTCGCATCACTTCGGGATCGATGTTCGGATTGAACGGATCGGGAAACGGCGGCACGAAGATCCGCGGCGGCCAGGTCCCCTGGTGCTGGTTGTACATCACCTGCGGAAACCACTCCCGATAGAGCAGCCGGTTCACCACCTGCGACTCCGCCTGCGTCTGCATGTAGAAGTCGCGGTTGTTGTCGTGTCCGATGTAGCGCTGGTACAGCCACGGCATGGGGCTGTCCTGATACGGGGTCCTCAGATTCTTCCGGTACCAGTCCACGACGAGATTCATGCCATCCGGATTGATGCACGGCGCGAGGACGAGAATGACGTTGTCGCGAATCGCGCGCAGCTCCGGCGTCTCGCCTGTCGCCAGCCGATGGGCCAGCACGATGGCGTGCTGCGCCGTCGCGACTTCACTCGCATGCAGACCGCTGTCGATCCACACGATTGCACGCCCCTCGCGGGCCAACGCTCTCGCCTCGTCGGCAGACGTCCCTTCGACGAGCGCCAGACGGCGCGCGATGTCTCGGTAACGGTCCAGTCGGGAGAGATTCTCTTCCGACGAGATGACCGCCACGAGCATGTCGTTGCCGTCCGTGGACCGGCCGGCCACTGACACCTTGACGCGCGGCGACGCAGCCGCCAATCGCGCGAAGTACTCGCGCAACTGACGAAAATCGGCAAGCTGGTAGTCGTCGCCCGGGTCGAAGCCCAATACCTCACGCGGTGTCGGTACGTGCAGTGGTGCCGGCTGTGCACCCGTTCCGGGGCCGACGAGCTGCACACCAAGGAGCAGTGTGACGATGAGCGTCGCGCACCAGCGCGACAGCACGTGCGCACGGGGCAGAAGGTTCCACGACGGTTGCGGAGGCTGGGGGAACCGGGAGCGAGGCATGAGTCGTCTGTGAAGAATATCGGCCGTGTGCGAACGAGTGAACCACTTACGGTGCCGGAATGAGTGCTGCCGCGCAACGTTGCTGAGGCGGTACTCCATCCAGCCGGTTGGAGTGGCAAAAGGCGTAACGACGTTTTCGCGAACTGCCGATTTCTGTTCAAACGACCCGGCTGGGCGTCTCCCCCGGGCCCGCCCGGGAAAGCAGCTGGGCGATGAAACGATCCGAGGGGGTACGGAGTCTCATACATAGACACCGACAACTCGGCTGGCGCCAGTGACTTACGTCCAGTTGGCCATTGACACCGCCGACCCGTCGCGAGGTCACCTCGCAAGGAGACAGGGCCTCAAGGCCGGTAAGAACGCGTTTATCTGAGATTGGCTCGACTGGCGTGTTTCTTGAATTAGCCAGGGAGCAGAGGTTGGAGACCATGCACACCGAATCCCTCGTTTCGCACGCTGCGGTCCCGGAGCCGCAGAAAGTCGTGGTGGTGAACGGCAGCCCCGAGATTCTCGAGCTGCTCGAAACCGTGCTCGACGCCGGGCGGTACGACATGGTGTTCGTGGAGGCGAGCCGGCACGCCTACTCCCGCATCAAGCATGTGCAGCCCGACCTGGTCATTCTCTGCGTCGACCTCGGGGAGCTCGATGGCTTCCATCTGCTCTCGATGCTCAAGCTTGACGCCGAAACGCGCCACATCCCGATCGTGACGTATACCGGTGGTCCGCTGCCCGCGGGCGATGAAGACGACGAAGACGACCAGGCAGCAGAAGACGAGTTCCCCAGCGTCACTCGGCAGCCGATGACAATGAATTGATCTGGCGCATATAGCGTCAGGTCGCACCATGGGGCAGCCGCCGACGGCCGTGATGGCCGTGGCGCCTGCTCCGTGCGTGCTATATAGTGGGCGGCCGATGTCCGAAGACAGGCGCGAAAACGAGCGTGTGGAGATGCTCGGCTCGATGCCGGGTGCGACCACCGTCATTCAGCCGCTTGGCGTCAAGGAACTCAGCCGACGCGGCGCGCAAGTCGAGACGCGGTTTGCGCTTCCGGTCGATTCCCTCCGCGAGTTCAGGCTCAATCTCTCGGGACGTTCGATGGTCGTGAAGGGGCGCGTCGCGCACTGTCACGTCAGCGAAGTCGATCCTGAAGGGGTCATCTACCGTGCGGGCGTGGAGTTCGTGGACCTCCCCGAGCGCGCCCTGTCGGCAATTTCTGACTTCCTGGACGAAATCAAAGCAGGCAGGAAGAGCTGACGGGCTCTGGCGGACGGGAAAGGCACGAGTGAGGGTGCACCGGCCGTCCGCACCTGCCGTGCGCACCATTCGGCCGCACCCTCCGGACGCACCACTCGACCGCAC
>JBKPMA010000241.1:0-2616 GCA_046731935.1 Acidobacteriota bacterium | reverse complement strand
GGCCAATCCGGCAGACTCTGGAGTATGCTTCGCGTGGCGGCTGCCGCGATTCGAGAGGCGTCCTGATGGAGTTCTACTATCACGAGGTCTACCGCGACGTGCTGATCCTGCGCGCCGACGGCGAGATCGACTCCTACAAAGTGCAGTCCTTCCTCAACCAGCTTCAACGCATGCTGGAGGCGGGAGCACGCAAGCTCGTCGTGGACTGCTCGAGTGTCGGTTACGTGTCGAGCGTCGGCATCACGGCATTCATCCGTGTGTACAAGCGGATGGCCGAGCACGACGGCCGCGTCAAGCTGGCGTCGGTGCAGATGCCGCTGCTCCGTCTTCTCGAGATCACCAAGCTCAATCAGATCTTCGAAACGTATCCGACGGTCGACGACGCGCTGCGGGCCTTCCAATGAGACTGGCTGCTGCGAGCCTGCTGCTCGCTGCAGGCCTCGCCGGAACTCCTCTCGTCGTCCCCTCTCACACCTCAGCGGCACCTGCCGGCGAGGATGCGTTCGCGTCGATGGCCGACGCGGAGCGTGCGTTCGCGCAGGCGTCGAAGCAGCACGGCGTGCGGGCGGCATTTCTGGAGTTTCTGGACGATGAGGCCATTGGCTTCGAGCCGTCGCTCGGACGCGCGAAAGATGCCTGGCGCGCGCGTCCCGTGCCGGCCGACCCGCTGGCAACAACCCTGTCGTGGCATGCTCGTGCAGGAGACATCGCGGCCAGCGGCGATTTGGGCTGGCTCACAGGGCCGTACGTCTACGTGCCCAACGGCGACGTGTCCCACACGGCGTTCGGCTGCTATTTCTCGATCTGGATCAGACGCGCCGGAGCACCCTGGCGCGTCCTCATCGACGCTGGTGTCTCGACCTCCGAGCCCTGCGCCTTCGCTGGCGAGGGCATCGATCACCTGACGCCAACCGGTGTAGGGCCTCGAGCGGGGGCGGCAGGCGCAAGCAAGAGCTCGTTGCTCGACCAGGATCGATCGCTCGACACGCGCGCGGCCTCGGTTGGCCTCGCCGACGCGTTCGGATCGGTGCTGCATCCAAATGTGCGCTTCAATCGCGAAGGGAAGCAGCCGCTGGTCGGTTCGACGGCAGTCGCCGATTTCCTGAAATCGCGCCCGGGGAGCTGGACGTTCGTCCCGCGGGGCGGCGACGTCGCCTCCTCCGGAGACCTCGGATACACCTACGGCGAGTACGATCAGAAGGAGAACATCCGGACGACAGAGGCCGGCTACTACGTGCGGGTCTGGAGACGAGCCCCAGAAGGGTGGCGGCTCACGTTCGATACGCTGGTGCCAGAGGGCTAAGCCGCACTCGGCTCTGGGTTTCAGGCGTTGGGCTCCGGGCGTTTCCCGTGCGCCTTGTGCCGTGAGCCACGGCCCCTCTATAATCAGAGTTTCGCGTGCCCGGCGATGAACGTGCCGGGACGAAGGGCGAGCGATTCGCCAAGGTCCATGCTGTATTACGCAATCGGTACGCTCTACGTCCTCACCTGCCTGGTGCTGCTCCTCGTCATTCTGCTGCAGCAGGGCAAAGGCGGCGACATTGCCTCGGCGTTTGGCGGCAGCAGCAGCCAGACCGCGTTCGGTGCGCGGGCGGGTGCTACGCTGCTGACACGGGTCACGACGGTGTGCGCGGCACTCTTCATGGTGGGTGCGCTCGCACTGGCGATCCTCGGCAACAGGGGGCCGAGCTCGGTACTTCGGGGCGCACAGGCGCCGGCCGGGACGGCGACCAAGCCGGCAGCGACGACGCCCGCGGCGAAACCCGCGGCGCCATCGACAACACCGACTGCCGCGCCGGCTCAGGCTCCGCCGCCGGCGACACCGGTGCCACCCTCGACGCCGACGCCGAAGCCGTAACGCGATCGACATCCGCACGCGGGACCGCCACAGTCCCGCGCGCGAGGCAATCCAACCTCACTGCGGAAGTGGCGGAATTGGCAGACGCACCAGCTTGAGGGGCTGGCGGTAGCAATACCGTGGGGGTTCGAGTCCCCCCTTCCGCACCAGCCTTCGCTCGCTAAGTCACGCGAGCGAGCTTCGGCTCGGCGAGCCACCAACCACGCGAAGGCTGTCGCGCCGTAGCCCGAAGGGCGCAGGCGGACTGCTTCGGCTCCGCTCACGGCAGTGCGGAACGGGCGCCTCAGGCGCGCGGCCATCGCGCTACTGCCCTCGGCCTAACGGGCACGGGTCCCTTCCCGCGAAGACGTTCGACAACATCGCCGCTGCTCGGTCGAACGTCGTAGACGATCGTGACCGAATCACTTATCCACGTTGTCGAGCATCCAGATATTGCCGGTACCGTCCACCATGGGCAGCGTCATCCGATTGCGGGACACGGAGGGCTCCGCGTAGGCAAGATCGTCACCCCAAATGCGGTGAGACGGGCTGTCGAAGTGCGTGACCTGGAACGGGCTTCCGGTCGCGATGCCGCGCGCCTCATCGAACCGCATCGCCCATACGTCGAAAAACGAGCCGTTCCTGCGCCACACGTACAGCAACCTCCCGTCTGAGGACCAGCGCGGCTTGTCGGCCCACCCTTGCGGGTCGGTCAGGCGTGTCCACTCGGTGACGGAAATCTGACGCGCGACGTTGGGGATGACACAGACGATTGCCCG